>NZ_CALCYR010000102.1 GCF_937906425.1 uncultured Methanobrevibacter sp.
AAGATTATAATAAAAAATAGAAAAAAATAGAATTTTATTAAAAATAAAAAAATAAAAGAAAATTAGAAAAATCAATTTTCTAATTAGTCTACAATACCATCAGTGGTAACTTTAAATACAGCTTCTCCTTCTGGTAAATGAGGGCTGTCCACTAATCTAGCAATTCTTTTTCCTGCTAAACCTTTTTTAAGCCAGATTCTGTAAGTGGATGCGTGACCTAAAACGTGACCACCAATAGCTTTGGTTGGACTTCCGAAGAAAGCGTCAGGTCTTGCTTGTACTTGGTTTGTAAGGAAAACAGCTACATTATAAGTGTTAGCAACTTGCTGTAATGCATGCAAGTGTTGATTTAATTTTTGTTGTCTTACAGCCAAGGATTCCCTTCCAACATATTCTGCTCTGAAGTGAGCCATAAGAGAGTCGACAATAACCAATCTTACATTACAACCACTTTGAATCAATTCATTGATTTTTTCAGCCATCAAGATTTGGTGAGAGGAGTTGAATGCTCTGGCAATGTGGATTCTTTGTAAAGCCTCTTCACGATCAATGCCTACAGCATCTGCAATTTGTTCAACTCTTTCTGGTCTGAAAGTGTTTTCAGTATCAATGAATACACATTCACCATCTAAACCACCTTTTTCAGGAGGCAATTGTACAGTTACAGCTAATTCGTGAGAGATTTGACTTTTACCTGATCCAAATTCACCGAATACTTCAGTTATGGATTGGGTTTCAATTCCGCCACCAATCAATTCATCTACATTTTTACTTCCGGTAGTGATACGGCCGACATCACGCCTTCTTTCCATTACATCGAATGCAGTTTCAAAGTCAATCTTTTCTGCTTTACGAGCTGCTTCAATAACTTTTTCAGCTACACCTTCACCAATTTCTGCTTTAACAGACAATTCCTTAGCGGTAGCAGTAGCTAATCTCATCATATCTGCAAATCCAGCATCTCTTAATTTTTCAGCAGTTTTCTCACCAACATTAGGTAAGTCTTCAAGTTCTACCATAATTATCAATCCTTAATTTTTTTTGTTTATCTGTCAGTTTTTGTTATTTTGTTATAATCGTAAAGTAAACTTATATTTTTTAATTATTTTAATTAATAGACTTTTTTTAAATAAATAAACTTTAAATTTTAATAAATAAAGTTTAATTTAATAAATAAAGTTTAATTTAATAAATAAACTTATTGAGTAATAATTTGAAAAAGTTAAAAGTAGTTAACTAAAAAATATTAAATCATTTTTTACCGTGAAATAAAAATCAATAATTTTCTAGCTAAACTACAAACACTTAAAATTCTTAATAATAAGATTCCATGATCTTCCTAGGATTAAGTCTATTTTCCTCATTGAACTCATTGAAATCGACATCAGCCAAGACTTTAACGTTTAAACCTTCAAGATTTTCTATTTTTCCTTCAAGGAATCCAAAGTCCTCTTCTTCTTCATACATTTTAATAATTTCATCTTGAGTCATGCCAAGCAATTTGGAAGCTAATTCATTGAAGAAAGTAATTTGAATTTCTCCGCTTTCATCACGAAGTCTGCAAGGAATCATTAAAAGGTAATCAGGCTCTTCTGTAGTGTTTCCACAGTAACTACATTCACCTGCATCCAAGTCCTCTTGAGATAGGTTGTTTCTGCATTGGTGACATTTCATCATAAGAGGTCTTTCACCATAAACATCTATCAATTGACCTTCAACAATGATGTTGTTGTCATCTTCTGCAATTTCCTCAATGAGTTTGCTTTCATATAATGTTTTTTCCAGTTCCTCAATACTTGGAATTTTAGAGATTTCCTCAGCGGATGGAGTTAAAATATTGGTGTTAACACCGATATTCAATTCAATTTGATCAGTAGTGCCATTATATCTTACACTAGGATTTTGAATCTTGATTGCATCACCGAAACTTAATGGCACTTGAGTCTTGTCATCCCATAGGCTTGCCCTAATGTATCCTGTTTCATCAGCAATGTCCATGTTTCCAACAATTCCCTTGGTTCCATCCTGTCTTTCAAATTCACGAGGAGATTGAATATCAATAATTCTTGCCAAAATCTTGATTTCCCTGTCATCCTCATCCACTTCCTCAATTTTTCTAAGGTCATAGATGGATTCTTCCAATTCACTTGCAGGAGGCAAGTCAACTTTAGTTTCAGCAACTTCGATGACTCTAGTCATTTTTCCAAGATTAAGCTCTACAGCATACATGTTAACTCTGATTCTAGCGTTTTCAATCTGGTATGCTCTTCCAATAACAAATTTTGCTTGAGCCTTCTCATCCCATAATGAAACTCTGATATGTGATGATGCATCTGCAAAGATTGCTGAACGAACATATCCTTGGGAACCGTCATCCCTTTCAAAGGTACGAATATCTGAAAGGCTAATTAATCTAGCGAGTATGTCAACCTCTTCACCTTCCTGTTCATCCATATCGCTAATCTGCTCAATAGGAATAGGTCCCAATAGACTTGCAGCCTCCCTTAAGGAATCAAATAAGGGATTATCATCTTCAGGATTAATTTTTATGATGGTGTTCCAGTTGGTATTTACCCTATATCCTGATGGAGAATAGTCATCATGTTCAATGTTTGCTCCGCTGATTTTAAGAATATCCCCTTTGGAAATGTTTAACTTGGTGTCATCTCCCCAAAGAGTTACCCTTATGGAACCGTCATGGTCACTGATTTCAACAGATTTAACATATCCTTTGGATCCGTTTTGCTTATCAAACTCAATGGTATCCATAACCTTGGTTACAAGACCGATTAGGGAAACATCCTCCATTTCATTAGCATTTGCAATGCTTACGAATTTTTCCTCAAATTCAGGAATGTCAAATTCCCCTTCGGTTTTTAAGATTCTGCCGTTCCAGTGGGACAAGGAAATTTCACCATTTCTTTCCCTTACTTCCTCATTAAGAATCTTTACAACATCCCCTTCATGAAGCTCCAATGTTTCAACGATTTTTACGTCATTGTTCCATAAGGTATATTTGGTCTTTCCGGTTGCATCCTGAATCTCAAGGGAAACAACCTTTCCTCTTTTACCATTGCTTTCATAGGAATGAGGGCTAGGAACCCTGATTAATCTGCCTATGACATTAACGGTTTCATCAGCTTTAAGATCTGCAATGTCAGTAACTGTTTCACTGTATGCAGGGAATGAATCAATATCAGTTGGATAGTTTGGACTTGATGAATCAATAGCTCTGAGTTGGGATCTAGGACGTAGGGAAAATTCCTTTCCGCCTCTGTATCCTTCCTTACATTCCACATTGATTATCTCAACAATGTCTCCTTCCTTAACGTGTTTAAGATGTTTTATGTTTTCAGTCCAGAGAACAAGTCTGAGTTCCCCTGTATTGTCTGCAATTTGCATATTACAGAGTTTGCCTTGTTTTCCTTTTCTTGAAGTGAAGTATTTAGGAGAAGAGTAGGACATTACACGAGCAATAACATTGAATCCTTCATGACCCGGTTCAACATCTGCTATTTTAACATAGTTTCCTTGAATAACATCCCCAAGAGTTTCTTGCTCATCATCTGCATCTTCCGGCAATAATGGATTAATTACAAGATCAAGATAAGTTTTATCGTCAAAGAATCCAATATCGCCTTTACTTTGTTCTTCTTTAATTTCGTTAAACTTTTGTATGAATTCCTCTTTGGATATTAAATCCTGAACCTTTTCCCAGCCTTCTACAATAGCTTGGAAAACTTCGTCGCTAATATCTTCAGCTAAATTCATACCATTGAAAAATTCTTTATCCATACCAAACCCTCGTTCAATAATTAAATTTAGTAAAAAGATTGATTAAACTATATAATTATCATATAAAAATTATAGGAATATTTTTAATTGAAAATTTCTTTTTAAAATTAAAATAATAATTTCTCTTAAAATTGAAATTCTTTAAAATTAAAAAAATAATTTCTCTTAAAATTGAAAAAATAATTCCAGAAATAATTTCAATATACAATTTATAATAAATTTTTTTTCAAGTAAATTATAATTGAACTTCATCTATATATAATAATTAACACAGAGCATTTGAAAACTAATAAGGTTATATTTCAAGTGTAAAATTTTCAAACCCATTTTATTTTATTTTTAAATATAAGACGCTTTAAAAATCCAATTAATATAATAAGGATTTTTAATCACAATCAATAAAAAATAATTGTTTTAAACCAAGATTAAGAGTTAATACTGGTTTAAACTATTTTAAAATATAACAATATTTGTACGCTCCATGTAGATTAATTTAAAAATTATAACCATATTTTAAAATTTAAATTATTTTATAAGTTTTTCAATTAATTTTCATATACAATGATAAGCATTGATAGCTTATAAAGTTTTCATAAAAATCAAAAAACCATACTAAAATAATACTAGATTTTTAGTATATTATTATATATGCATTATATAATATTAATTTTTTAATAAAAATTTCTCATTTTTGTATAAGTGAAAGCATTTTTTAAAAAAAAAAATCCAAATAGAATCTATAAAAAAATTTTTACCTAAGAGACTTTTAAAAAAATTTTTACCAACAGACTTTTTTTAAAAAGAAATTATTAAAATCTAAAATATTAAAATATTTTCATTATAAGTTTTAAAAATTAAGAATTAATATTTTAATCAATGCTCTAAAATAAGAAATTAATTAAAATATTAATCAATAATTCAATCTCTAATTATTGGTTTAATTAAGTTATATATAAATATTTACTATTATTTTTTAAAAAGTAGACTAATTAGTTATAATTTTACTATTTAAACTAATTTTTACAATTTAAAATCAATTTAACAAAAAATTAGTAAAAATAAATTTAAAATAAAAAAGGAAAAAAATTATATAAAATTTTATTAAATGTAAAAAATTTAAAATAAGTGCAAAATTTAAAAAAGTGTAAATTAAATTAAATTAAGTAAGAAGTTTTTTTAAATAATAAATTAGTAAAAATAGTAAAAATAGTAAAAAGAGTTAAAATTACTAAAAAGAATTAAAATTATTAAAAAGAATTAAAAATAGTAAAAAGAGTTAAAATTACTAAAAAGAATTAAAATTAGTAAAAAGAATTAAAAATAGTAAAAAGAATTAAAATTACTAAAAAGAGTTAAAAAAAGTAAAAAGAATTAAAAATAAACCTTTTTACCTAATAAGCATTTTTATTTCGCTTAAAAATAGTTAAAAACATAATCTTAATGTCCAAGGTCAAACTCCAATTTTCTACATATCTAATGTCGTATTCAATACGTTTATCAATTGAAGTGTTTCCTCTAAAACCATTTACCTGAGCAAGTCCAGTCAATCCAGGCCTTACCTGATGCTTTACCATATATTTAGGAATTGTTTTCTTAAATTCCTCAACAAAATAAGGTCTTTCCGGACGAGGGCCAACAACACTCATCTCTCCCTTTAAGACATTGAAAAACTGAGGCAACTCATCAATGCTTGTCTTTCTGATAAATGTACCTACCCTTGTTTTCCTAGGATCATCCTCAGTTGTCCATTGGGATTTTTCCTCTTCCTCATCCTGAACCTTCATGCTTCTGAACTTATACATCATGAATGGCTTTCCATTATAACCTATCCTTTCCTGCTTAAAGATAATAGGTCCCGGAGACTCAAGCTTAATTGCAATAGCTGTAATGAGCATGATAGGTGAAGTTATAATAATAGCGACTATTGAAACAAAATAATCACTTACAATCTTTTCAAACTTGTTGAATGCATCATCCAATGGAACATAACGAATATTGATGATTGGCAAGTCATCCAACATGTCCACTGAAGGCTTAGCAGGCAGATACTTATAGTAATCCGGAATGATTTCCGCCTTGATACCTTCCTCCTCACAGGCATCCACAATTTCATTCAGGTGATAATAATATTCCAAAGGAATAGCTATAACAACCCTATCGAACTTATGGGATTTTAAAACTTCAGGCAAATCCTTGAATGTTCCTATGAACTTGGATCCTTCAAAAGACTTTCCCAAATGTTCCTTTCTTCCTAAAAAACCAGAAATCTTATAACCTAAATAGGTTTTGGAATTGATCTTATGTGCAAAGGTGAAGGCCAATTCATTATCTCCAATAATGAGCATATGCTTTAGATTCATGTCCTTGGTTCTCATCATTCTTAAAACCAAGACTACAAGAGCCCTTTCAAAAATTGCAAATACCATACCAAAGAGACTTAAAAGAAATAGCATAATTCTTGAAAAGTCAGGTTGGTTAATTACAAACAAGAGAGCGACTAAAAAGACAAAAGCCATTACATCTGATTTGACAATATTCTCTGCACCGGAAAAAATCGAGGACTGATTCCTGAAAGGCTTGTACAAACCAAAGAAATAATAAAACAAGATATAAGTTGGTATAATTGCAAATACAGTGAAAATCAAATAAGAAAAGAATGGCAATGAACCTCCAAGAGGACCAAAGAGAGTTGTCTTAAATCTCACATAGTAAGCAAGAACTAATGAAACTAAAATAACAACTATGTCAATGAAAACAAGCGCAGTATTTAAAATTCTTTGATTTTCCTTAATCATTATACCACTTAATAAATAATCATTATATAAATATATTTTTAAGGAGTCATTTATAAAATTACCTATATTTTAATGGCTTATCTTTAATTTAAGACTGAAAATAGTAAAAATTTTAAAATTATCTAAAAAGCATTGCGAAGCAAATTAAAAGCCAAAAGAACAAAAATACCAATTCAATAGACTATCTAAAAAGCATTGCGAAGCAAATTAAAAACCAAAAGAACAAAAATACCAATTTAATAGACTATCTGAAAGCATTGCGAAGCAAATTAAAAGCCAAAAGGACAAAAATACCAATATAAACAACAATATTTACTAAAAAATTATATTTCTTTGTATAATGCTTCTTATAAAATACATACATTGCCCTATAAAATTCATAAATCAATTTAGGATTTCTTTTCTTGGTCTTTTTATCCTCACTGCTTGCTCCCTTATAATGAATAATCTCTGACTGGCCGAAATAAATTATCTTCCAGCCTGCCTGCTTAATTCTATAACACCAATCAATATCTTCACCATACATAAAGAAAGTGTCATCCAAAAGACCAATATCATCGATTGTTGTCTTTCTAACAAGCATGAATGCTCCTGTAAGGCAATCTATTTCATAAACTCCATCATCATCAAGATTATCAAGATTGTAATTATCCTTTTCACTATTTGTTTTTATGTTAAAGAGCTTATAGAAAGAGTTTGCAGGATTTGGAAAGCTGCGTTTGCAGGCCTTATCCAAAGATCCATCAGCAAGTGTTACCTTACAGCCCAATGCACCTACATCTGCATTTATCTTTTGACTAACGTAATCCATACATTTGTCAATTGTAGCTTCCTTGACTAAAGTGTCTGAGTTAAGAAGAAGGACAAATTCACCGCGAGCTTCACGAATAGCTAAGTTATTGGCATTTGCAAAACCCTTATTGGCTGAATTTGCAATTACCTTTAGGATTCCCCTATTGATTTCATCCTTGAAGTAATCCTCCAATCTGGAAAGACTGTCGTCTGTAGACTTGTTATCAACCAGAAAAATCTCATAAGTGTAATGAGTAGGCTCAGCCAAACATGAATCAATAGTTTCTTTTGTTAATTTAAAGGTATTGTAATTAACAATAACAATTGACAAATCTAATTTATCCATAATTCTCCACCAAAACGCATAAAATCATTTTTAAATAATTATAAGAATAAACTTTTAATTGTAGTAATAAAGTTCAATAATTTTTAAATAATAAAAAATATCTATTTTAATTAATTTTAAACTGTAATCTATTTTAACAGAATCTAAAAATTAATCTATTTCCCCAAATAATTAAAGAAATTAAAAATTAATCTATTTCCTCAAATAATTAACAGCACCCTTAAAATTAATCTATTTCCTCAAATAATTTACAGTATTCTTAATTAATTTCCATTCTATCTTAAAGTAATTTTTCCAATTTGACCATTTAAATTCTGTCTTTTTAATCTTATTTCTAGTCCTTAATCCTTCCTTAAGTCCTGACAGGTAAACAGAACCGAATCCTTTCCTTACAAAGAAAAGGTATTTTATCAAAAATCCGCAGAATAAAAATATAAAGTTAATTATTTTCTGTGGAATCGGCTGATTCTTATAAACCAGCCAAACATTATTTCTAGCAGCCAGTCTGACCTTGAATTCATTATATCTGCTACCGCTTGTTGCACTTCCATAATGATAAACGATAGAATCTGGATTGAAAAAATTCCTATATCCATTTATTTGAGCCCTATACGAGAGATCGATGTCTTCAACATAGGCAAAGAAATTGTCATCAAAGCATCCCAATTCCTCTAAAACAGATTTTCTATAAAGGGCTGCACCTGCACAAGATGAAAATATTTCCTTTTTCTCATTGAAACGACTTACAGGCTGTCCATCACCTAACTTTTTAGTCCATCCAAGAAGATTATATTCATCCCCTGCATCATCTATCAAATCCTTGTTGTGATACTGAATCATCTTTGACTGAATTGAAAATGGATTCTCATTCTTTGTAATTGATTCATCCATAGCCAAGATAAGTGATTCAATGGCATTTTCCTCCACTTCCAAATCATTATTGATTGAATAGACATATTCGCTCTTTGCAAGCTCAATTCCCTGATTTACAGCAGGAGCAAATCCCAAATTATCATCATTTTCAATAATTCGTATGGGAATAGGATAATTGGAATCAGCCAAATCATGTAAAAATTCTATGCTTCCATCAGTAGATCCATTATCCACAATGATTATTTCCTCAATGAAACTGTTTTGAATAGCTAAAGATTCAAAATAGGGTTTGAAGAACTTTAATCCATTGTAATTTGGAGTAACTACTGAAACTTTCATTTTATCACAACAATTTAATTTGCTAATAAATAATTAATAAACTTTAAAGATTTTAAACTCTAAAAACCTTTATAAATAAATTTAATAAACTTTAAAGATTTAAACTCTAAAAAACCTTTATAAATAAATTTAATAAACTTTAAAGATTTAAACTCTAAAAAGCTTTAATTAAAACTAAAAACTACTTTTTAGAATACATCTTTTCATAATATTCTTGATATTCTCCTGATTTTACCTTTTCCATCCATTCCTGATTGTCTAAATACCAATGGATAGTCTCTACAATACCTGTTTCAAATGTGTATTTAGGTTTCCAAGCTAATTCCTCGGTTATTTTAGTGGAATCAATTGCATAACGTCTGTCGTGGCCAAGTCTGTCCTTTACAAACTTGATTAGGGATTCTGGCTTGTCCAACTCTTTTAATATAATCTTTACAATTTCTATATTTTCCTTTTCATTATGTCCGCCGATATTGTATACTTCCCCCAATTCTCCATTGTGAAGAACAAGATCAATAGCTGAACAGTGGTCATATACATGTAACCAGTCACGTATGTTCTTTCCATCTCCGTAAACAGGCAATTCCTTATCCTCCAATGCATTTGAAATCATTAATGGAATCAGCTTTTCTGGGAATTGATAAGGGCCGTAATTGTTTGAGCATCTTGTAATGTTGACTGGAAGGCCGAATGTTTCACCATATGCCCTTACCATAAGGTCTGCTCCTGCCTTTGAAGCGGAATATGGGCTGTTAGCCTGAAGGGGAGTTTCCTCTGTAAAATAGCCTTCAGGACCTAAACTGCCATAAACCTCATCAGTACTGACCTGAAGGAATTTTTTAATCTGGAACTTCTTTGCAGCGTCCAAGAGCACCTGTGTACCTAATATATTGGATTTTATGAATATTTGAGGGTCCTCTATACTGCGGTCAACATGACTTTCAGCTGCAAAGTTAACGATATAGTCAACACTGCTTACAAGAATGTCAACAAGACCTTCATCACGAATATCTCCCTTAACAAAGGAATAATTAGGATTATCCTCAATATCCTCAAGATTTTCAAGATTTCCACAATATGTCAATGCATCCAGATTGGTAATCTTATAATCAGGATATTTATCAAGCATATATTTGATAAAATTACTTCCAATAAACCCGGCACCGCCGGTAACTAAAATATGAGTCATAAAAATCACTGTTTTAAATTTTATAATTAAATTAAACTATTAAAATCTTTTTAAACATTAAATAAATTAAATAAATTTAAATTAAACTATTAAAAGCTTTTTAAACATTAAATAAATTAAATAAGTTTAAATTAAACTATTAAAAGCTTTTTAAACATTAAATTAAATTAAATTAAATAAGTTAGAAATTTATAAATACAAAATAACAAAACAATTTAAATCATTTGATTAAAAGTCAGTAGGAGTTTCCCTTAAAGGCTTCCACAACTTATCCTTTTCAGACAGAATGATATCCTCCTCACTTAAATCACCAAGAGGCCATTCGATTCCGATTTCAGGATCGTTCCATTGGATTCCTCCCTCGTCATCCCCCTTATAAAAGTCAGTGCACTTGTAGACAAATTCAGCTTCATCTGAAAGTACTAAAAATCCATGGGCAAAGCCTTTTGGAATAAAGAACTGCTTTTTATTCTCTTCAGATAAAATTTCTCCAGTCCATTTGCCATAGCTAGGGGAGTCTTTTCTAAGGTCAACTGCAACATCAAAGACCTTTCCCCGGATTACACGAACAAGCTTGCCTTGAGGCTGGGTGTATTGGAAATGAAGACCTCGCAAGACCCCTTTAGAGGATTTTGATTGATTGTCCTGAACAAAGGTCAAATCGATTCCTTCCGCCTTAAAATCATTCTCATTATAAGTTTCCATAAAATAGCCACGTTCATCTTCAAAAACTGTTGGCTCTACAGTAAATACACCTTCAATTTCATTTTTAATAATCTTAAACTTTGACATTCTATCACTGAACTTTTAAAAATCATTTAAAATTAAATTAGATTAAATTAGATTAAATTAGATTAAATTAAATCAATTAAGTAATTAATAAATAAATATCTTTCTTAAATTAAACAAAGTAATAAATTAATAAATTAATAAAACATTCTTAAATTAAATAAATTTTTTAAAAAAATTATTCTAAAAAAATAAAAATTTCTAAAAATTAAACAAATTTTTAAAAAAATTATTCTAAAAAAATAAAAATTTCTAAAAATTATATTTTTCTTTCGGTTAATTTTACTAAATATTCACCATATTCTGTTTTTCTAAGAGGTTCTGCCAATTCAAGAACCTTTTCTTTTGAAATATAACCTTTTGAATAAGCGATTTCCTCTAAACAAGCAATATACAAACTTTGTCTTTTCTGAACTGTTTCAATAAAGTTTCCAGCCTCCAGCAAACCATCATGGGTTCCTGTATCAAGCCAAGCCATACCTCTTCCCAATAGCTCAACCTTTAATTTTCCCCTATTGAGATATTCCTCATTGACTGAAGTGATTTCAAGCTCTCCCCTTTGGGAAGGCTTTACATTTTTAGCAATTTCAATTACATCATTGTCATAGAAATAAAGCCCAGGAACAATATAATTGGATTTAGGATGTTCAGGTTTTTCCTCTATTGATAAAACATTCCATTCATCATCAAATTCAACAACACCAAAGGCTTCCGGGTTTTGAGTGTAGTAACCAAAGATGATTGCACCTTCATCAAGTGCCCTTGCCCTTTCAAGGATTTCACTAAACCTGTGTCCGTGGAATACATTGTCTCCCAAAATAAGAGCAACGCTATCATCACCAATAAATTCCTCTCCAATGATGAAAGCCTCTGCAAGTCCATTAGGATTGTTTTGCTCTTTATAGGAAAAACTGATTCCCAAGTCACTGCCGTCTCCAAGCAAATCCTTATACATAGGCAAATCCCTTGGAGTTGAAATGATAAGTATTTCCTTAATGTCTGCAAGCATCAAAACAGAAATCGGATAATAAATCATTGGTTTATCATATAAAGGTAATAGCTGTTTAGAAACAGCTTTTGTAATCGGATATAATCTAGTTCCAGAACCACCAGCTAAGACAATACCTTTCATAGTATCACATCAATAAATATTAGTTTAATATTAAGTTTTAAATGAATAATAATCAAATTATGATTAAATGAAAATCATAAAATTAATATTTAATAAGAATTTTACAAAATACGGCCTAAATAATCTTTTAAAGCTTCCTTATAATCCCTCATAGGTACAAATCCTGCATTTTTCCACTTTTCATTACTTAAAACAGAATAGCTTGGCCTTGGAGCAGGTCTTGGAAACTCATCAGTAGTGACAGGCATTACATTAATATCAATACCTGCAATCTTAAAGATTTCCTTTGAAAACTCATACCAGGTACATTCCCCATCATTGGTCAAGTGATAGATTCCATACTTATCACTTTCCAAAAGCTCTGAAATGGCATTGGCCAAGTCGTATGAAAAGGTAGGAGAGCCTTTTTGATCATTTACAACTGTAATCTCATCATAATCTTTTGCAAGATTCAACATTGTTTGAACAAAGTTTCCTCCATGTTCACCATATAACCATGCAGTACGGAGAATAAAGAACTTGTCAGTACTTTCCTGAATGAAATTCTCTCCTTCAAGCTTTGTTTTACCATAAGCACTTTTAGGACCTAATTTATCATTTTCTACAAGAGGAGTGGTCTTAGTTCCATCGAAAACATAATCAGTACTTACATGAACCAATGGAATATCCATTGTATTGCAGGCAATGGCCAAATTCCTAGGACCGATTGCATTTACTGCATATGCATCATCAAAATTGCTTTCACAATCGTCTACTGCTGTGTATGCTGCAGCATTAATAACTATTTCAGGCCTTTTATTCAAAATGAAATCCATACAACTTTCCTCATTTGTAATGTCCAAATCATTAGACCCTGCCGCTATCAATTCATGCTCTTTCAATACTTCTCTTAAATCAGAGCCAAGCATTCCATAGGCACCTGTAATTAATATTTTCATATTTTACTCCTCAATCAAATTATAAAAAATCATTGAAATTCTTTAATTTTTTAATTTATTATAATTTTACTCCTCAATCAAATTATAAAAAATCATTGAAATTCTTTAATTTTTTA
>NZ_CALCYR010000103.1 GCF_937906425.1 uncultured Methanobrevibacter sp.
AAATATTAAAAAATATTAAAAGGACAAATAAGAAATAAAAAGATTATAAAAAAATAAAAAAAGGATATTAATTAGTTTTCATCCTTTTTTTTATTTTCTCCTCTCCAATAACCAAAGATGTAACCAATAATACCGGCTCCTATGGCTGCTTGGACAGCAAACAATAAACTTTCTATTTCACCACTAGGAGGTTCCCAAAATGAATTGAACCAAGGCTCGTATCCTGTTTCTGAAACACCGTCTGAACCCTGATCGTCAGAACCTCCAAAGTATCCTTCATCTTCACCTAGACCTGAATACATTGCCAAAGGTGCTACAAGCAATACAACAACAATGATAAATAAAATAAGATTTTCATGTTTCATCTAATCACCCTTTGCCAATTCATTATCTGCTACAACACCTAATTTATTTAATAATTTAGGTTTGTAAGACATTAATCCATTCCAAATGATTACAGTCAATAAACCTTCAGCGATTGCCAATGGCAATTGTGTTGGAGCAAATATTAAGAAGAACTTAGTGATTGCAGCTGCAACTGTAGGTTCTGGGAATGCTAAACCTAATTGTACAGAAGTCACAAGATAAGTTGCAAAATCAGCAATAAATGCTACAAAGAATATGTTGACTTTTGATGGACATCCTACTTTAAACAATGCTTTATAAACAATCCAACCTGCTAGAGGTCCTACAATACCCATTGATACAATGTTTGCACCTAAGGTGGTTATTCCACCATGAGCAAGTAAAATTGCCTGGAATACTAAAACGATTGTTGCCAAAACTGCAGTAACTGCAGGTCCAAAGATTGCAACACCTAAACCATTACCGGTTGGGTGAGAACAGCTTCCAGTTACGGAAGGTAATTTTAATGATGAAATTACAAACATGAATGCTCCACTTACAGCAAGTAAAGCTCTGGATTCCGGAAATTCATCGGAAACCTTTTTAATTTTATAGAGTCCATAAGCAACCACAGGAAGTGCTATTACATACCAAACAGCACACCATAATGGTGGCAAGAACCCTTCCATAATATGCATAAATTTCCTCCATTTTTAAAAACTACAAATTGTTATGCAATAAAACTCAAAAATAATTAAATTTTTTTAAAGTTTAATTGATAATTATATATATTAATTTTATTAATATATATACTTAACTTGGATAATATCAAATAAACTTAAAAATCATAAGCAAAAAAATAGAAAATTAAAAGAAATAAGAATAAAGATAAAAATTAAGAAATGAATTAAAATAAGAAAAAACTAAAAAAAAGAATTAAATAAAGAAAAGAATTAATAAAATAACAAATCAGAGAAAAATACTAAAAGAATAGAATGAAGAGAAATAATTATTAAAATAAAAATCCCTCTTTAAATATGTGTATGGACATGAATATGCTTTATTCCATTCTCAGTTTGAATTTCATCAATAATTTCAATTCCCTCATGGGAATGAATATGATCACCGTCATTATGGAAATGATAATGTGAATGTTCAAGTTCTTGGGAATCCAATTTTTTAATTGAATCATCAAAACGCCTATCATAAAGAAGTGCAGCATTCAAAACTACAAGACAAGACCCTGCATTATGCACTATAGCACCTGTTACAGGATTCAATAGTCCTAAAACAGAACAAAGTATTGCTACAGCATTTATTGTCATGGAAATTGCAATATTAAACTTAATTGTAAACAATGTTGAATTAGATAGTTTTTTAAGATAAGGAATCTTTCCAATGTCATCCCCCAAAAGAGCAATGTCGGCAGCTTCGATTGCAATATCACTGCCAACTGAACCCATTGCAACACTTACATCCGCAGCCTTGAGTGCAGGTGCATCGTTTACACCATCCCCAATCATACAAACCTTCTTGCCTTCAGACTTAAATTTTTCAATCCAATCCAGCTTTTCCTGAGGAAGCAAATTTCCATAAACCCTGCCTATTCCAACTTGAGAAGCAAAATAGTTAGCAGTTTCTTCATTGTCTCCAGTTAGCAAAATGGATTCAACATCTAATTTGGACAGGTTTTGAATCATGTTTTTAGAATCTTCACGAACCCTATCAGATAAACCGATTAAACCGATCACTTCATCATTTAACGCTAGGATAATTGTTGCCTTACCTTCCTTTTTTAATTTGTCCAAGTAAGAAGAAATGTTTAAGTCAAAATTGTTTTCCAAAAGGAATTTAGAGTTACCAGCAAAGACTTTACCATATGAATTTTCACAAGTAACTCCTCTACCTGGATACATTTGAAAATCACTGGGTTCTTCAATATCAATTTCCCTACCTTTAGCCTCTTCAACAATTGCCTTTGCCAAAGGATGCCCACTAAGGATTTCTGCAGAGGCAGTTATTTTCAATAGATCCGATTCATCCAAATCTTCATTTAAGGAAATTATCTCTGAAACTTCAAGATTGCCATATGTCAATGTTCCTGTCTTGTCAAAAACCAAGGTATTGAGACTGCCTAAAATCTCCAATGATTCACCAGATTTTATCAATACCCCATATTTTGTAGCCTGACCTATTGCAGCCATTATGGCAGTCGGAGTGGCAAGAATTAATGCACAGGGACAAAATACAACCAATACAGTTACTCCCCTTTCAATATTTCCAGTAAGTAGCCAAGCCAAAATTGCAATTATTAAAGCAATAGGAACAAGCCATGTAGCCCACTTATCAGCTATCCTTTGTGTAGGAGCCTGTTTTTCATCTGCAGCCTTAACAAGATCTATTAATTTTTGAAGTGAAGAGTTCTCTCCCAAACTAGTTGCCCTAATGTCAATTGCACCATACATATTTACAGTTCCGCAAAAAACTTCATCACCGATTTCCTTATCTATAGGCAATGATTCACCTGTCATGATGGATTGGTCCAAGGAACTGCTTCCCTTTATGATTACTCCATCAACAGGAACCTTTTCACCTGGAAGAATTCTTAAAACATCATCTATCCTAATATCATCAACTGATATGATTTCCTCTTTCCCATCTATTATTCTTCTACCTGTTTGAGGGGATAAATCTATAAGATTTCTTAAACCTTTTTTCGCCCTTTCTACAGTCCAATCCTCTAAAAGGGCACCTAAAGCCATAATCCATGCAACTTCACCTGCAGCAAAAATCTCACCTATACATAATGAAGCCACCATTGCTATTGCAATTAAAAGTGCAGATGAAATCCACTTTTCGCGAAAGAGTCGAGTTAATGCCAAAAGCAACATAGGTATTCCGCTAATGATAACTGTACCCCATGCAGGATCCAGGTAAATTGGCACCTTAATAGAAAAAATCATAAAAATAACTGCTATCAATAGGAATATTCCTGAAATAATTGTCATTTTCAATCCGAATAAAAAGTCAGTTATTTCATCAATCATATAAACACCTCAAATTATGCATTATTTCTTGAAATAATTCAAAATCATTACCCTAATAAACTATAATACTTAAAAATTGTTAAACCATTAAAAACTATTAAAATACTGAAATTATTAAAATATTTAAAATTTTTTTATTTAATATAATTAAAATAATTTTAAAATAAATCTTAAAATAAATCTTAAAATTAATTATACAAGTAAGCAATAAAATAAAAAAAGTATTACTTTTTTTAAGTTTATTTATATACTGAGTATTACTATTAATATATTTTGATTCATATGATATAAATATTATTACTTTTTTGAAGTTTATTTATAAAGGAAGTATTACTATTAATGAAAAAATTATAAAAAGTTAAAATAATTTGAAAATAATTTTTAAAATGAAAAAATTAAATTTAAAAAAAGTCCTTGTTGAAATCCTAAAAATTTTAAAAAAATTCATAAAATAAGTGATTTAAAGTATAAATTAAGTTTTTAAAATGCTTTCAACAGCCAAAAAAGATATAAAAATTTATAAAAATAAAAAAACTGAATATAAAAAAAGATATAAGAATTGATAAAAATAAAAGAAACTGAATTAAAAAAGAAATAAGAATTTATAAAAATATAAAAAACTGAATTTTAAAAAAAAATAATCGTTTAAAAAAACAATTAATTAAAAATAATGAAATAAAAAAAGTTCGTAAATAATAAAACTATGTGGTGTTCGATAAAAAAAGGCTGGCAGCAAAATGAAATTCCCATAGACCGAAACCCATAG
>NZ_CALCYR010000104.1 GCF_937906425.1 uncultured Methanobrevibacter sp.
ATTAATTTTTAAAAAAAGAAAAAATAATTATCTTATAAGTTAATATAAGATAATTTTACTAATTTTGTTGTTTTTTTATTTAATCAATCGTATTTGCTTATTTTATTGATTAAATACATGTTTTTTTATTTAATCAATCGTATTTGCTTATTTTAATTGATTAAATGCATGTTTTTTTATTTAATCAATCCTTTTCACTTGTTTTAATTGATTAAACATTATTATGGAACTATGTTGATTTTGGATTGGATTGCGTCTACCTTGTAGCTTGAATTTGCTAAAACAGAAGATGTTACAGTATAGGTTCCTACAGGTAAATCAAGACTTACATAACCGTTTTTACTAGTTGTTAACTTGTATGTGGTATATGCATTTGCCAATGTACTGTTGATTCCAATGCTTTTTCCCTTTTTGGCATAGGTAAGGAAATTCTTTACCAATTCATCAGCGGTATCTCCATAAACATAATCAACTTTTGTTTTTGTGTTCAGGTATTTTCCGGGATAATACAATCCTGTAAAGCTTTTTGGACTGTAGTCATCGTCATGTGCCCTTATAAGCCAAGTCATATTAGCTAAATTAAGGTAAATCGGAGGTGATACGCAACCTAAAACAAACTGGTTCTTGTTGTATTTCAGGTAATTCTTATAGTAGTTTGATGCCATGTCAACAAACATTCCGCTATCGACTCCTCCTACAAGACTGAATACGCAAACGTTTTTGTATTTTGCAACATCGCTGACGTGATAGTTAGGTCCGACTCCTGAAACGATGACTGTATATCCTTTTTCTCTTAAAATCTTTGCCATCTGGTTCAATAATTTTTTGTCTGCAGTCTTATTGATAATATTGTCTGAGCTTAGGACAATTGTTTTTTTAGTGATCTTGTTTCCGCTTCCCTTTGTAATGTTAAGGTTTTTAACCCTTAGTTTCACGGTTTCACCAACAATAGGATTGCCATTTAAATCTGTTAGGCGGATATAGTATTTCACTGTATCATTGCCGTAGAGATGCTTTGTTTGATTTTTGGCAAACAGCTCTGCAGTTGTGTTTCTTAAAACCTTGACCTTTATGCTTCTGCTTGATTTCAAGTATCCCTTGTCTCCGGCAAATTTAATCTTTACGGTGTATGTTCCAGGCACCTTTGTAATCCTGAGACTTGCCTTTCCGATGTCACTTGTTGTCTTTTCAGTGTTTTTATTGGATAGGGTAAATGTAACTTTCTCTTTTGAAAGGTTTCTGTTTCCGCTGTCCTTCAAGACAACATTCAGGTATTTTCCCCTTACAACACTATAGTTTAAAACAACTATCTTTGTCTTTATGTTGTGTGCATTTATGGTAAATGTTTTGCTTGTCTTCAAATAGGGGGTTCCCCCATTGAAGCTGAGTTTCAAAGGATATTTTCCTTTAGAGGATGTGCTTATCTTATGGCTAATTCTGCCCTTTGAATTGGTAGTTTTTGTGTAGGTCTTTCCATTGAACTTGAGAGTGACCTTTTTGGAAGCCAATGCATCTCCATTTTGATCTTTTAGATAAGCATAGAAATAGTTTCCCCTTATGATTGAACTGCTGTTTGTTGTGAAACTTGTCTTAAGCAAATGAATTTTTAATGTAAAGGTCTTGTTTGATTTGGAATAGTTCTCATTTCCATTGTATTTAACTGTGGCTGAGTATTTTCCAATGTTCAAGTTAAGCTTTAAAGCCATCTTTCCAAGACTGTTTGTTGTATTTGTATATTTTTTATTGTTTAGAATTATTGTTAGTTTTTGATTTTTAATTGTCTTGTTGTCCTTATCAAGTAATTGGACATATAGGGTTCTTCCTTTAACAACTGAAGCATTTATGACTTTTATTTTTGTTTTTATTGGACTTGATAAGCTTGTTGAGGAAGCGTTTGCAGTTTCATCAACTGCAGATTGGACAGCATTATTGTCTTCACTTGAATCTGTATTGTTTGTTGTTGATTCGGTTTGAGTTGAATCTGTATTGTTTGTTGTTTCAGCTTCATTTTGGGTTGAATCTGTATTGTTTGTTGTTTCAGCTTCATTTTGGGTTGAATCTGTATTGTTTGT
>NZ_CALCYR010000105.1 GCF_937906425.1 uncultured Methanobrevibacter sp.
ATAGGGAAATTTAAAAAAAATAAATTAATTTAAAATGTATTATAAATATCTGAAAAAATAATGAAAATTTATGAAAAAATAGTCTAAAAATAAACTAAAAAAAATACTGAAAAAATAGAAAAAATACCTGAAAGTAAAGTAAAAAAATACTGAAAAAAACAAACTAAAATACCTAATATTGACTAAAAAGAGTTAAAATGAATAAAAATTTTAAAAATAGCATAAACATGCAGCTGCCGGGATTCGAACCCGGGTTGTAGGCTTGGAAGGCCCAAGTAATAACCAGACTATACCACAGCTGCAATAAAAAAAATGCGGCGTCCGGGATTTGAACCCGGGTCTCTAACGTGGCAGGCTAGAGTCTTAACCAGGCTGGACTAACACCGCAATATATCAACATATAAAGATTGGTTAACTTAATATATAAATCTTTCTATAAAAAGCAAAAATTCATTAAAAAAAAAATAGATTTACTGCAAGATAATGGAAATAAAAACATATAGAATAAGCCAAATTATAAATACTATTAAACAAAAATAAAATATGTTTATGGTTAATTTTATTAAATTTTTATATTAACTATTATTTGCAATTAAAAAATAAACATACATTATTAAAATAATGTTTAAAGCAATCAGATATTAATTCTAAATAATAGCTAATACAAAAGAGTAATAAAACATTTTATCATAAATGAAAAAAAGGAAATGATAATATGATTTTTGGACTGTCTGTTGGATTAATATCCTTAATAATATTTGGGAACATAGAAAACTTAATTCTTGCATCCCAAGGTGTTGTTAAAGGAGCAAACCCCCTTAAATTAGCTATTTTAAGTTTAATAGCTGTTATTATTTGGTTAATTTTAGGAACTGTATGTACCCAACAATTAGAAGCATATGGAATTTACATTGAATTCATTGGCGGATTAGCAATATTTATTTTAGGTATTCAATCTATGCTTGAAGCAGTTAGAGGTTAAATTTAGGTGAAAAAATGACAATTTCAGAATATAAACCATTTTTAGGACTAATCGTTTTCGGCAACATTGAAAACTTAGTTTTATCTGCGCAGGGAGTTATTGAAGGTGCTGATCCATTGATTGTTGCTATAGCAAGTATAATTTTAGTTATAATATGGCAATTAATTGGTATTTTCGGCACTAAAGCAGCTATGAAATACTCTAGACACATTGAATTCATTGGAGGATTCGCAATATTTGTTTTAGGTATCCAATCAATGCTTCCACTTATTTATACATGGTTATAAATAAATAAAATTAAAGCTTAATTCTTAAGCCAAACTATACATTACTCTTTTTTTAAAAATCAACAATCATTTCAAAGCTATTTTTAACATTAAACCTTTTTAGCAAACTAATTCTATTTTTATGAAGAAATTCTATAAATTACTATTTTTCCTAAAATAATTTTATTTTTATGAAATTAAACCTTTTAAAAAAACTTGTTTTCTAAAAAACCAATTATAATTTTTAAAATTAAACCTTTTAAAATAAAAAAAACTTGTTTTATAAAAAATCAATTCTAATTTTATAAAATTAAACCTTTTAAAAAAACTTGTTTTATAAAAAAAATAATTCTAATTTTATAAAATTAAACCTTTTAAAATAAAATAACTTTTTTTCAAAAACTATCTTTTTAATTTAGAATAAAAATATGAAATGAAATTTTAAAAATCATTGAATAAAAGAATTTTATAAAAAATTAGAAAAAACATTGAAAAAGGAATAATAGAAAAAATAAAGAGATAAAAAGAATGAAAAATAAGAACAAATAGAGAATAAGAAAAATACATTCTCTAAATAAATAAATAAAAAAAAGAATTAGAATAAATTAAAAAAACTATTTTTTAGCAATTACGCAAATCCATGCAGGGACATCTTTTTTATCAGCTTCTTCCCCTCCTTTTAAAAAGCTAATTACATCAGAAAATCCTGCTTCACGTAAAAATCCATCTAATTCTTCTTCAGAATAAATGTTCATATCCAACAATTCCTTCAATTCCTCTTGACGTTCATCCCCTTCAATAGGAATTGATTCATTACAAATGAATATGATTCCATCATCCTTCAAGACTCTTCTAACTTCCTTAAAGTCATTTACAATATCCGGCCAGAAATAAACTGTTTCAAATCCGGTAACAATATCAAATGAGCTGTCTTCAAATGGCAATTCGGAAACGGATCCTTGAATAATCTCACATCTTCCAGCATCAATCTCATCCTTGTTTAATTTTGCAGATTTTTCAACAGAGACTTCAGAATAATCCAAACCAATAACCTTGTTTTCGGTCATTTTAAGGAATCTTTCAACATTGACTCCCCCTCCGCAACCGACATCCAGAATCTTATCGTCATTGGAAATATTCAAGTGACTTACACCCCATTGTGCAAGGCTTTCATGACTTTGATTCATCCTATCCAATAACTGATCACCTAATTTGCCAACAGGTTTACGTGCATTTATCAATAAATCATTATCTTCAATCCTATCTTGCTTTTGATTGTCAGACATAATACTCTCTCCTAATTTCTTAAAATAGCATCAATAATATTAATTCGAAACTTTGACTTGAATTCCATGTTTTAAAGCTTAAAATTTTCAAGGAATTTCAAAATTATAAAATTCAAAGCTCATTAAAAATCTAAATAATCTTAAATTAAATAAAAAAAACTTATGATAAGATTTTATAAAAAATTAAAAAAATTAATCTGATAAAATCCTTATCAAAGTTATCAATAATAATATAATTTTATAATTTATAAAGTTTAGGATTAATTAAGCATTATTCCATTGAATTTAGGACTAATTTATTTATAAACTAAGAATAATTAAAATAATTTCTATTAAAAAATAATATTTTAGAAAAATCATTTAAATCTAAGAATAATTCAAACAATTTCCAATGAAAATATGATTTTTCAGAAGAATCATTTTAAAAATTGGGAGAGATTTGAAAAGAACATCTAACTCTCTTCAAAATAAACCTCCTTAAAATAATCTGAAAGACCTAAATCAAGCAATTGAAAGTCATTGAAAACATTTAAAAAAGACAATTCCTCCGAATCATTTCTTATAAACGAATTTTTCATATACTCCAAATTAGGGAAATTTATTCCCTTTGAAGCCCTGATTTTAAAATCATCAATTTCCCTTAGTTTCTTATTTTCCCTTTTAGGATTAGGATTCTGATTTTGACCATTATCACAATTTTTTTCGCCAAGATCATCATCAAAATCAATATCTTCCATAATGATTGAATCATTTGAATTCTTAAAATCACCACCAGATTCAAGATTTTTAGATTCCAAATTGGATTTGAACTTCAATTCTTTATCCCTTGAATATTTTGAATCATTATCCAAACCATATTTGGAATTAAAATCATCTATAAAATCTCCAATATGTGATTGATTACAAAAATCATCAAGACACATATTTCTTGAACCATTATCACCATTATAATCCTTTATCAATGCAATTCTATTTTTTTCAAAAGACATTTTATCAAAACCTTTACATTTTTTTAGAAAAATTTCCTTGAATTAATCTTTGTTTTGAAAGCATATAAAGGTAAATAAAGAGCATTTGAAAAGTAATATTTAAAAATAGTTATATATCGTTAGAAAAAATGAAATCTATAATGTATAATAAACTATTTCTTAAAATAATAAAATATTAGAAGAGAAAAATTGTAAATATTAAACTATTTATTAAACATAGATCGGAAGAGCGTCGTGTAGGGAAAGAGTGTAGAT
>NZ_CALCYR010000106.1 GCF_937906425.1 uncultured Methanobrevibacter sp.
AAACAATTAAAGAAAAAAACAAATTAAACTAAAAATATATTAGAATTGAAGAAAAACAATTAAAGAAAAAAACAAATTAAACTAAAAATATATTAGAATTGAAGAAAATATTTAATATTGTAATTAATTTTAAAAATAGGGAATAAAATGAAATCTTCCATAAGAAAAAAAGATTATTTTAAAATTTATCAAATGACAGAGAATGTCAGTCCTCTTGGAGACTTTGACTGTGGAAGCCTCTGCAATTCCATTTGCTGCACTGTCGAAAACAAGGACAAGGACAACATAATGCTTGATATGGTATTATACCTATTGCCCGGTGAAGAGGAATTATATTCAGAAGATGACTGGTTTGAAATGTATTATGAAACAACTGATGAATATGAATATCCAGACTCTTGGGATGGAGAGGTTTATTACATCAAATGTACCAATCCTCCACACTGCAATAGAAAATTAAGACCTATTCAATGCAGATCATTTCCATTAAGTCCACATATTGACAATGAAGACAAACTTCACTTGATTTATGACGAAGATGACATGACCTATCAGTGTCCAATAATAAGTGAAAAGAGAGAATTGGATGAAAAATTCATAAAAACAATTTATAAGATGTGGAAAAAGCTAAGTAAAGACAAATTAATCTATGATTTGATTAAGATGGACTCTGAAAATAGGGAAAAGAACAATATTGATTATGAAATTGTTTATTAAAATTCCTTCTTTAAATAAAAAAACAATTTTGAGTTTTAATTTATTAAAAAAAAGTTTAAAATTAGTTTAAATAAAAAATAAATATAAAATAATTTTTAAAAAATAAAAATAAAAATAAAACCTAAAAAATAAAAATAAGGTAAAATAATTTAATTTTACCAGTTATATCCATAATAAGCTGCATCATCGAAGGAATCATCAAATGAATCATCATAAACATCTGATTCCCAATCATATTCCGTACTGTGATAAGGGATATAATCCCATTGATTAGTGGAAGCTAGGATATTGCTAAGTTTAGGTCCCTTTACTGCAATGTAAGAAAAATCATCATCTGATGCAAAAACAAAATATTTTACACCATTCTTTTTAGCATAAAACCCAACAACATTGGAAATCTTAGTCTTCTTTAATTTTATTCCATTAATGGTAAAATAATCATAAGTGTCCAAGAGATTCTTGTTGAATTTCAGGGAATGCTTGTTCAAGGTAATGTTAATGAAATATTTTCCTCTTTTGAAATTGGCATAATCTGCTCTATTTGCATCATCCCAACCTTCAGACACAAGTTTATATGAATCCGGCACATTATAGCAGACCCCTCGAATATAATAGTTAGAATATCCCTTAGGAGCATCACTTGCTGCAGACAGATTATCTGAATATACTAAACTAGTATTCAATATTGCTATTGCAATAAAAATTGCTAAAATCAATCTAATTCTTTTTTCTTTATTCATTTTAACCCCCTTTTATGTAAATTCTTATTTTTAATTAAAATAGCATGAAAATAAATAATTAAAATTTCATCATTGAAAAAAATAATAAATAAGTTTTAAACATCATAAATTAAAGAAAAAATAATAAATAATCCATAAAATTCTTCAATTGAATAAATAATAAACTAAAAACTATTTCTCAAGCAATCTTGCATTAATTACATTATATGTTCCGCTGTCCAAATGCCAGTTCTTTTCAGCTTCAATTATTTCAATTCTCTTATTGAAGATAGGACCATCAATTACAAGGGTTTCAGCCTCTCCCCCTTCAAATGCAAGATGCAAATAAGTTTTTTCACTTATCTTTTCAAGTTCCAACAATGCTTGCCTGTCAATTAATCTGCCTAACCATTTTTCATCAAGGCCTTCTGCAAAGACACCGCTGATAATTACCTTAAATCCTGAATCCAATACCAATTCCATATATTCCTTTGGATCCTTATGCCAATATGGAGAAATGGCTTGAATTCCAACCTCATCAGCCAATTTTTCAATTCTTGACTTTTGATAGGTTGAAAATAATGCTCCTGTATAAATTGCCTCTATTCCAAGTTCCTTCAATTTATAGAATGCATCCAATAAATCATCCAGTTCCTTTTCCTTTTCGCCCTTGGTTTTAGCTTCAATAATTGGAATTCCAACTGCCTCTGAAATCAAGTCAGTCAAATGAATATTTGGAACATGAAACATGTATGATTCATCATTTTCAGACTTCATTGAAAGAAGATACTTAACATCATCTCCAGAATTTATAGCATAATTCAAGGCCATTACACTATCCTTACCACCAGAAAACAATACAGCAGATTTCATTTATACACCAATTTTATCATTTTTGATTTTATAATTTATTGACAATTTGATTGGATATTTTTTAATTAAATTATATCTTATTGGTCTTGTAGAAACCCTCATTTTACACTTGAAA
>NZ_CALCYR010000107.1 GCF_937906425.1 uncultured Methanobrevibacter sp.
ACATAATATATTATTTGTCAGTCATCTATAATAAAAGTTTGGTAAATTACTATAAAAACTTTTTTTTATTTTTTTTATTTTCTTTAACAATTCATTTAATATGAAAAACTTTTTTTTATTTTATTTTTTTACTATTTTTTGATTTATTAATTAAAATGTTTCTTCATTATTTTTTTTAAAATATTAAACTATAAATTTTAAATGCTATTTTTGGTTTGAGATATTAAATTATAAATTTTAAATCTTCTTTTGGTTTAACATATTAAACTATTTTTTAAAAAAATTATAATGTTAATTTAATCAATTTTAGCTATAATCTAATGAAGCAAATCTTTAAATATTGCAATTTCCTTTAATGTTATTCCTTTTAAAATAAACAATAATACGAAATATACAATTACTCCAACTGCTATGGATATCAAGACATTAAATATTCCAATTGGATGCATAATATAGACAACTGCTCCCATGATTGCTGATGCTAAGATAATCTTTGAAAGTTCTTTAATATTGAATGGAAGTCTCATGACCTTCTTACTGGCTATTGCTGTTACTGTAAATGCAATAATATATGAAATTAATGTAGCTATTGCAGCTCCTAAAATGTTCAGATAAGGTATGAGAAGGATGTTTAAACCTAAATTAACTATAGCAACGATTATCCATAGTTTTCCAAGAATCATTGTGTTTTTCTCAAGAATCAAAATATTGTTTGTTATTCCATACATTCCCATGAAAATTGCACCTAAGCATACAAATGGAGTTACCATATAACCTCCAAGGGCAATCTCTGGGGTTGTAATGATGTATAGGAGCGGTTTTGAAAGAACGCTCATTCCCACTGCTGCCGGAACTGTAAGGAGCATATAATATTTCATGGAATAGCTAAGGTATTTGTACACTTCATTGATATCTCCCTTTTCATAATGTTCTGGTAGCACTGCAGGCAGAAGAACTGCAAATGGGGATAAAAACATAAGTAAAATGCTTCCCAATGCATATCCTGGTGAATAGCATCCAACTGCTACAGATCCTATCAGTATTCCGATGACATACTTGTCACTTGAGTCAACAACCCAACTTGAGATATTGCTTGGAATTGTAGGGATTGCAAAGGCAAGCTGTTCCTTTAGATTGGACCATTTTCCAATTCCAATTCCTAAATGTCTTACAATTAAAAATGCCATCATTATAAATACTGCAGCATATCCTGTTAAAAGACCTAAAACAACTGTTTCAATATTGTATCCTGCATAGGTAAGGTAAATGCTAACGAATACTCCAATATAACTTTGTAAAATAAGGAATATTGAATATCTTTTCATTTGTTGGAAAGTTCTAAAGTAACTTATAAGCATCAAGTTCATACATGCAAAGAAAGAGATTGCTGTTGTAATGTATAAAACCTGCATGCTTCCATTGAATAGGGCATCTGCTATTGCATTTCCAAAGATAAGGAACAATCCGCAAAGAATAAGTGTTGAAATAAATGTTAGGCTAATCATTGGATAGAAAGATTCCTTAATTTTTTCCTTGTCCTTTTCTGCAGACAGGAATCTTACCATTGTGTATGGAAGCCCTAAATTAGCTATGTTTGGAACAAGTGCGATTGTAGTGTTTACTTGAGCCCACATCCCATATTCTGCAGTGGTAAATGATTTTGTAATGATCGGGATGAATATGAGACTGCTGAGAGAAATTAGGATGTTTGTTAATCCTACAAGCCCTATTCTTTGTATAAATCGCACATAGTCGTTCATTTAATCACTTTGGTTCTTTGTAAGTAATGAATAATTTTTTAATTATTTGTAAGTATTATATTATTGTTTGTAAGCATTATATTGATTTTTATTTTAATTTATATTTTTATAATGTTTTTAATTTTTTTAATTTTACAATGATTTTAAAAAGTCCTTGTTAAAGTTTTTAAAGAAATAATCCTTATTGTACTCTTTAAATATTGTTTTTTCTTCTTCTTTTTCATATATCTCTTCTTTTTCATATATCTCTTCTTTTTCTTCTTTCTTCTCTTTTTTCTCTTTCTTTTCTTTATTTTCTTTTTCTTCTGTGATGTAATCCAGTAATTCTTCGCTGTTTTTGACTTTTTTAACTATGTCCTTTTCAATAAGGTCCTCAAGATATTCGATTCCCGGAACGTCTATTATGAAAGTTCTGCAATTGAATGCAAGGCCTTCATAGATTGCTGTTGAAAATGCTCCAATTTGATAATTGCTTCTTGCAAATAGTTCATATAAGGGAACTCTATTGTTGTCTATTACTTTAAAGTTGTCAAATTCATTTGTTGCCCTATTTAAGTATTCATAGTTCTCCTTCCAGTTTTCATATTCTCCCGGATGGAGTTTGTAAATAATCTTATAAGTATTGTTTGAGTCATTTTGGTCTTTATTTTTATTTTTATTTTTATTTTCTATCCTTTCTGCTAATTCATAAGCCATTTTTGAAAGGTATTTTCCAATGACTCCCTGTGAAATGAAAAGAATCTCATTTTTGTCTTTTTCATTATTTGAAATTTCCAAAAACTCTCTGGAGTTTTCCTCAAAGTAAGGAAATCCTATTGGAATGATTTTCTCTTTTTCTATTGGAAAATAGCTTGAACCTTTCCAGTAGTCACCAAAACTCAGTATTTTGTCTGGAAAATATTCAATTTCTTTTATTTCATTATTTGATTTTCTTGTATTTTCGGGATAGCTGTATCCCAAATGATAGGGGCTTATTGTTCCATGCTGAAGTTCAATGATTTCAACATTGGATTTTTTACATGCTGCCACTAATGCCTTGTTTTCATATGCAACTACAAGAAAAAGGAATTTCGGCTTTTTAATTTCCAATAATTCAATGTATTTTTTGTATTCATACTGAAAATTAAGAATGTGATCTTCAATAATTCTAAAAAGGTCTATTTCAATGGAAAAAATTGATGCTAATTCATTTTTTATTTTCTCTATAAACTCTCTTTCATCATCTGTAAAATTCAATTTTCCTCTATTTCTTGTTTTATGAATAAATGAGCCTAAAAGAATTCTGTCATTGAATTTAACATGATTTTCCTTGATGTTTTCCTTATTTCTAAAGTGCTGATTTAAGTAAGGTGCTTCTATTGTCTCAAAGGATAGCTTATTTTCATTCAGTATGCCCTTTAAAAAATAACTGTATATGTCCTGATATTCATTTTGAAAGAGAACCTTTCTCGGATGGTCGAAAATTAAAACATCTGCCTTTGATTTATTGCTTAAGGGATTGCTTAATAGGCTGTTTTTTATAAATGGCAGAAATGATTTAATTTTATCAGATAAGCTAAGGCTTGACTGTTGTGCAGATTCAAAAATATTTAGTTTACGGGTTATTTCGTAATATAAATACATTCTAATAAGTTGCCAAGGGTAGCAATCTTGAATTTCCTTATGATTCAATTCATATTTCTCTTCAAGCTGCCATATCTTTTGGCAAATCTCATTTACTGTAAAAGTCATGTTTTACGTCCTTAGCTATTTTTTTTGTTTTTTGATTAATTTTTAATTAAAATTTTTCAAATTTTTCATAGGTTTATTTTATCTATATTTTGATTTTAATTTATTGCTTTTTAAAAAATAAAATTAATGATTTAATCATTCCAGATATTTGTATTGGATTAATTCGTCTTCTGGAATGTCTGTTTTAGCCTTTTTGCCAATTATCTTAGAGATTTCGCTTGGTGAAACTCCAGTTCCAGGTCTTTTAAATGTAAGCATATCCTCTGTGATTTCCATTCCCTCTTTTATTTGGACATTTGCAACTATTGAACGCCTTGCCTGTTTTCTTGATTCACTTTCACATGGGAGCGGAACCTTATTGTATTGTCCATTGATGGTTTTGATAAGCTCTATGTTTTTATTGAACCTTCTGATGTCTTCTGGATCCATTCCATGATAATGGTCATTTCCCTGAAGTGTCTTGTCTAGTGTGTAATGCTTTTCAAGGATTGTAGCTCCATAAAGATAGGCTGTTGTCAGAATCAACATGTTTTCATCAGGTTTGGTATGATCTGAATATCCTATTTCATAATCAGGATACAAGTCCTTAAGATGCTTTATCATAAGAAGGTTTGCATCCTCATTTGCTGTTGGATAGGAGAGTACACAATGCATAATTCCTATTCCCGCTTCTTTATTTTTATATTTGTCATTGGACTCTTCTATTGTGTCTATTGCAAGTTTTATCTCCTCAAGATTTGAGGCTCCTGTTGAAATGATGATGTCTTTTCCCTTTTCAGCAATCTTTTTTATGAATGGAATATTTGTCAAATCTGAGGATGAAATTTTATAAACATCCATAAATTCATCAAGATAATCAATTGAATCAAAATCAAAAGGTGTAGATAGGAACAATATTCCTATTTCATTACAGTAATCTGCTATTTCTCTGTATTCCGCTTCTCCAAAGGAATCGAATTTCTTGAATAGTTCATATTGGGATTGTGTTGGTTCTTCATTTGTATCCCAATAGGCTGGAGAGTTTTTAGAAGCTATTGTATTTGCTTTATATGATTGAAATTTGACTGCATTACATCCTGCATCTTTAGCTTCCTTAACCATTAATTTAGCAGCTTCCATATTTGAAATCTTTTCTTTTTTAGCTATGTCGTAGTAGTTTACTCCAATTTCAGCTATTAAAAATGGTTCCTCATCGAATATGCTCATTATTTCACCTTTATTTGAATGTACTTGTAATAATCCTTATTTAATTAATTTTCTAAATAATTAAGTTTTGTTTTTTGTGTTTATTTATTTTTAAGGGTTTTATTTTGTTTTTTTTGTTAAGTTTTTTTGTGTTTATTTATTTTTAAGGGTTTTATTTTTTTGAGTTTATTTTAATTTTAAGACTCTAAATTATTTTGTTCTGCTTTCCATTCATTATAACCTTTTTTAATTAACTTTTTAATGTTGTCAAAGCCATGTTTTAGGTCTACTTCACCCATCCGCCTATTCATTTCACATCTTAATTCATAATTGTCTATTGTAGTTTCAAAACTTTCAATTATCTCTTCCTTGCTTATATCTTTTCCAAGACCTAAATTAATAAATCCATGTTCTATATTTCCAAAAATATGGCTTAATTCTCTTTGGTTTTGACAAAGGCATATGCATGGGACTCCAAGTGATGCTATTTCATACATTGTTCTTCCTGCAGATGTGAATATTAAATCAGCATCATGCATGTGTTCGCTCATGTTTTTCACGTTTTCATAGATTTCTATTCTGTCATTGTCCTTGTATTTTTCCTGTATTCCTTTTTTATTTGAATATCCAAGTCCTAAAATGATTTCTATATCATTTTCATACTTGCTTTCAAGGATTGCTTCAAGAACTTTTTCGGTAAGATTATTAGGATCTGTTCCTCCAAATGTAAGAAGAACCTTGTTTACATCATTTCTTATTTCCTTGAATTCCTGATAATAGAATTCATCCTTTAGAATATAATACTTATGTCCTGAATAAAGGTTTTTAAGAGGTATCTTATGTTCATAAAGTGCATCAAAGATTAAATGGGCGTATTTTACTCCTCCTCCAACATCCTCAAAGTCAACAATGTAAAATCCCTTGTCCCTAAGGGTTTTTGTGTATTTGGAATTGGTATTTAGAATGTCATTTATGATAATGTCCGGATTGTATTCGACTATCTTTTCAATAATCTCCTCTTTTCCCTTTTCATCAGCATCCTTGCCATTTCCTTTATCTGTATTGTGAGTTATGAAGGGATAATTGTTGTGTTTTACAATTTCAATTCCCAATGGCTTTGCCTCATCCAGAAGGAATATTACCTCATGGTTTACAAGTTTGGATGCAATTGATAATCCTCTGTAGATATGGCCTGTCCCTATTTCATGGGAGGCATCTGCCTTTATCAGGATTTTCTTTTTATTCAGGATTCTTTCAGCAACCCACCAGTCTTCGTAGTTGTCTATATCTATGCTTTCCTGTTTTGATATTTCAATAAGTCCAATATTTTCTCCAAGTCTTGTATTTTCCTTGATAAATTCTCTTTTACTTGCAAAGATACTTCCTGTTTCCTTATATGCCTTTGGAAGATATTGTCTATTTAACCTTTCCTTGTATAATGGATAATATTTTCTAATCTCCTCATCATAGCCCCAACTTAAGTGTCTGTCATCAACAACACTGATTATGGTGTCATAATATTCCTTTTCATCATTCGGGTTTAATAATTTTTCAATAGCCAAATCCAGGGTTTTTGTCTTAAGAAGTGGGGAGGTTGGTTGAACGGTAATTACAATATCATATTTTTCACATGTTCTTTTTTCCTTTTGAATTGTTGCATCATAGATTACAGGATCAAGTGGGATTGAGTCTTCTGCAAGTTTTCCATCCCTTTTGATTGTTTGCGCTCCAAATTTCTCTGCAATGAATTTTATTTCATTGTCATCTGTTGTAACGACTATATCATCCACATAATCTGAAGCCTGTGCCATTTCAATTGTATGTGCAATCAATGGCTTTTTACCAAGTAATCTTATGTTTTTACGCGGAATTCCTTTAGAACCTCCTCTTGCAGGAATAACTACTAAAATTTTATTGTTTTTATACATTTTAAGACCCTTTAGCTATTTTTGAAAGATATGAATTATGAATTTAAATTATTTTTCTATAAATAATATTTTTTTATATTCATTTGATGAATAAAAAATGAAAATTTATTATCCGGATTCTATTTTATAGAAAAATTTCTTATTTTGATTTTTATTTTTTAAAAAAATTTATTATCTTGATTCTATTTTATAAAAAAAATAAAAAAAATGTTTCATGATTAAAAAATATTATTAATTATAACAAACTAATAATAGTATATTGTTAATTAATATTAAGTTTTATTAATAATGGAATAATAAAAATTTAAATTTCTTTTTCCTTTATAATGGTTTTATATTGGTTTTGGGAAGATTTATTTAATTGAATTATAAAAATTCTTAATTTTATTAATATAAATTATAAAGAAAGATTTGTGGTGTGTGTATGACAAGTATGAAAGAGATGGCTGATACCTTACTTAAAAGAATTAATGATTTGGCTACTCCAGTTAAGATTATGCATGTTTGTGGTTCTCACGAACATACCATTATGGAACATGGCATAAGGTCTCTTCTTCCTCCTGAAGTTGAGATTGTGGCAGGTCCGGGTTGTCCGGTTTGTGTTGTTCCTTCAAGAGAAATTGATGAATGTTTGGAATTGATAGATAGGGGAGTGACTGTAACCACCTTTGGAGACATGTTAAGAGTTCCAGGTTCCAAAAGTTCTCTTGCTGAGGCAAAGGCTGAAGGTGCTGATGTAAGGGTTGTTTATGGTATTCCAAATGCTGTGGAAATTGCTCGCAAAACAGATAATGATGTTGTATTCATGTCTGCAGGTTTTGAAACAACCGCTCCTGCAACTGCATCTGAATTATTGTCCAAACCTCCTGAAAATTTCTCAATCATTTCATGTCATAGGTTGATTCCACCTGCAATTGATTATTTGATTAATTCTGGAGAAACCAACTTGAATGCTTTGATTGAACCTGGACACGTTTGTACAATTTTAGGCACTAAGCCATTTGAAAAATTCTCTACAGAGTACAATATTCCTCAAGCTGTGGCAGGTTTTAACCCATTGGATATTTTAATGTCTGTTTACATGATTTTAAGACAAATAAACAATGGCGAAGCCAGAATCGATAATGAATATAAACGTGCTGTAAGAGAAGAGGGTAATATTGTCGGTAAGGAAATGATGGATGAGGTTTTCCATGTAGAGAGTAGGGAATGGAGAGGTTTTCCAAAGATTCCTAATTCTATCCTTGAGGTAAATGATGAGTTTGCTGAATGGAATGCAAGGGAAAAATACGACATTGAGGTTAAGGATGTAACTGAAGCTCCAAAAGGTTGTATTTGCGGTCCTATCCTTAGGGGAATTGCTAAACCTACTGACTGTAAGCTATTTAGAAAGGCATGTAATCCTATGCATCCTATCGGTGCATGTATGGTAAGTAAGGAAGGAACCTGTAATATTGCTCATCGTTATAGTAGATAGTTAGAATCTTTTAGATTTGTTGTTTGTCGTTATGGGGGATAGTTAGAATCTTTTAGATTTGATTGATAATAATATATTGAATTGGATTTTATGGTTTATTTTAAAATTCTCAATTCTAACTTTAATAATTTTTCATTTTTCATTTTTCATTTTTCATTTTGATTAAGATTAGTAATTCTAAACTTTAATAATTTTTATGGTCTTGTAATTATGGTAAAGATTGAAGCAATTGCTGTAGATGTTGATGGAACCATTACAGATTCCAGAAGAAGAATCTGTAAAAGTGCCTTGGATGTTCTTCGTGAAGCTGAAGAGAGAGAAATTCCCGTTATCATAGCAACTGGAAATATTTCTCACTTTTCCTATGCTGTATCTACCTTGGTCGGTACCAGTGGCGGTTTGGTTTGTGAAAATGGTGGAGTTATTTATCAGGATGGATATAATAACAATGAAGTGATTGTTTTAGGAGATTTCAGCAAGGCTCAAAGAGCTTATGACTTCCTTTATGATAAGTTTGGTGAAGAAATTCCATTTAAGATAGTTGAGGATGCAGATGCTCGTGTTTCTGAAATTGCATTTTATAAGAATATGGATTCTGAACCATTAAAGGAATTATTGAAAGATTTTGACGTTAAGGTTTATGATAGTGGCTTTGCCCTTCACCTGACTGATCCTGATGTTGATAAGGGAAATGGCTTAAGGGAATTGGCTAAGCTGTTGGATTACAATATTGAAAACATTATGTGTATTGGAGACAGTGAAAACGACATTGAGTTTTTATCTGCCGGAGGATTTAAGGTGGCTGTTGGAAATGCATGTGATGAACTGAAGGAAATTGCAGATTACGTTTGTGAAAAGAACTATGGTGATGGTGTAAAAGAGGCTATTGAAAAGTTTGTTTTTAATGATTAGATTAATTCTAATTTTATTTTAATTGTTATAAAAGTTTGTTTTTAATGATTAGATTAGTTCTAATTTTATTTTATTGTCATTTTACCCAAATTTTGAATATGTGATATTTATGTTATATGGATATGCTGAAGAAGCTAAAAAAGAGATTTCCAAATATTCTGATGAGTTTGAAATTTATTTGGAACAATCTGACTTGTTGCAGTTAGATTCTCAAAAGACTGATTTGAATTTTGCAAAGGAAGAGTATAACATTGGTTTAGGTATAAGAGTTATCAAGGATGGAGCATTAGGTTTTGCCTATACTTCTGACATGAATGAAATAGCTAAAGTGGCTGAAGATGCCTATAATAATTCTAAGCTTAATGCAGTGGATGAAAACTTTTCATTTGCACTTGTTGAAAAATTGCCAAAGGTTAAAGGTGTTTTTGATAAGAAATTTAGACAATTGGACTTAAGTGAACTTACAGACAATCTTAAGGCTGTTTTAAATTGTGTTGAGGATAATGGTTGTCAGGCTACCTCTGGAGGATTTTCAGCGGCTGAAGGTGAAACCTTGATTGTAAATTCAAATGGGGTTGAGACCTTTGACAAATCAACCGGTTTTGCAATAGGCGTTTCCATTAATGCAGTGGATGGCAATGACTTGACAACTGCCTATGATTCAATTTCCTCATGTAATTATGATTTTGATGGAATTAAACTGGCTGAAGATGTTTGTACTCTTGCAAAAAGTTCTTTAGGCGGACAGCATATTGAAACTTCAGATAGGGATGTTGTTTTGGATTATCATGCAGCCGCCAGTTTGCTTTCAACATTCTTGAGCGGTTTCAATGCAGACAATGTTCAAAGGGGAAGGTCCCGTTTGGCAGGCCAAATCGGTGAAAAGATCATTACTGAAAACCTTTCAATTTATGATGATGCAACCATTGAAGCAGGATTAAACTCTGCAGTTGCTGATGATGAGGGAACCGCTTCCAAAAGGACTGTCTTGGTTGAGGATGGAATCCTGAAAGGATATTTGTATGACATTTACACTGCAAACAAGGATGATGTCTTAAGCACTTCCAACGGTTATAGGGGTTCATATGCCGGAACTCCTTCAGTAAGCTCTTCCAATTTATTGTTTGACTTTAAGGAAAATTATGAAATCGAAGACATTAATGATGGATTTTTGGTTACTGACGTTTTGGGAGCTCATACAGCTAATCCAATTACAGGTGACTTTTCAGTTGAGGCAAGCAATTCATTCCTGCTGAATAAAGGTGATAAAAAGCCTATTAAAAAGGCCATGATTTCAGGAAATATTTATGACTTGTTAAATAGTGCTGAAGCTGTCGGTTCTGAAATTAAGCAAAGAGGCTCTTTTATTATTCCTAAAGTTCTTTTTAAGAATCTTAGAGTGGTTGGGAATTAATTAGATGGGGTTTTGTTTTTTAATTCTATTTTTGCTTTTTTAAAAATGTGTAAAAATAGTGTTTAATTTCAGAATTCAAAAAAATAAATTAATAAAATAGATTAATGATTAAAAAAGAGGAAATTTGATTTATTTTAAAAAAAAGAATTTAAGCATGGTTTATTTAACCATACTTTTATAATGATTGTCTATTTTTTTACTCATTTCCTTTAATTTATTGTCCATCCTTTTTGTATCGTTTTTGGATGTGTTTTTAATTTTTTTATTTAACTCCTTTTCCTTTAATTCAATGTTCTTATTGAATTTTTTAGTTTTTTTATCAAAGGCGTCCTGGATAAAATTTTCTATATCGTCTTGGGATTTAAAGTCCTTGAAGTTTTTTTCAATAATTTTATCCACTTCTTTATTAAGCTCTTTTTCCTTTTCTTTTTTGGATTTCTTGGATTTTTTATCTTTTTCTTTTTTAGCCATGTTATCCCTTTAATCTACATTTTAATAACTGGTAATTGGATTTCAGTAATCATTTCATCTTCACTTTCAACTTCGTATTTGTTTTTAAGGTAAACTTCCTTCGGAGATCCGATAATGTCATATTTAAATTCTTCAGAATATTCTGCCATTGTGTTATAGGACTCTTGGATGTTTTCTATGCTTCCATAATGAATTCCGGATAAAACCTTGTGTTCAATGATTGTTACAATTCTGATTTCCTCGGTTTCATCAAGTTCCTGTTCCTTATTAATTGGGATTCCTAAATCGTAAACAACTTCATTTTCCTTTACGGTCCTTGGATTGTTGTAAAATATTGCAAATAAATCTCCATCAGTTTCAACTTCCTCTATTTCAATCCATCCTGTTAATTTTGAAATTAAAACTTCCATGTCATCCAAGGAACCTTTATAATTCATAATTGCAACTTTCTGATCAGGTATTGTTTTTTCTTGAATCTCCATTTTAATTCCTCTTTTATTGAATTGTCATATTATTTTTAGTTTTTAAATATTTATTTGGTTTTAAAATTTGTCATTAAATATTTTTAATTTAGTTTTAAAATTTGTCATTAAATATTTTTAATTTTTCTTTAATTTTTATTTTAAAATATTTTT
>NZ_CALCYR010000108.1 GCF_937906425.1 uncultured Methanobrevibacter sp.
TAAAATAAAAAAAGAAAAAGATAAAAAACATTAAATGAAATTTAAAATAAAAAAAGAAAAAGATAAAAAACATTAAATGAAATTTAAAATAAAAAAAAGAAAAAGAAAAAACCATTATAATTTTAAATTGTCAACGGTTTTAACAAACTCGCGAGCCTCATATTCCAAACTGTGATCCGGATTCCCCCTCATTTCAAATACAAGAGATGGAACTCCACCCTCATCAATAGGAATTGTTGAATATTGGGGACTTGAATAGCTGGCAGGTTCATAATAAATAACAAATGACAAGGCCTTTGTTATATTATTTGCAGCCTTATATGCAATAGAATCGGATGAAACCGGAGCAAAGATATAAGGGTCCTGCACATATCCTCCATTTGATGAATGAACATCTATTGCCAAATCATAACCCTTCTTAACAATATGATTTACAACAAATTCCTGTGCCAATAGCTGACCATTCATTCTGCTTTCCTCAAAATCATCCTTTTCAGAGGTTACATTGATCTTGAAGACATAATAAGTGTAGTTCAACTCTTCCCAATCATTGCGAAGAGCCTCATAAATAGCATCATGAGCATTTGATTCCCTAGGATGCTGCCCTATGATATAGGCAATCCTGACTGAAGAATTAGGATTTCCATAAGGGCCTTCAACCACAACATTACCTATGCTGTTGTTACCTATGACCTTTGATTTAACATTTAAATCTCCACTATCCGTGACATTCCTTGGAAAAACAGATAGGACATCATTTAAAAAAGGGTAATCTTCAGACAATTCAGCCAAAACGCTATCATCGTTATTGATGTAATCATAGCATAGGATGAAAGACTCTGCAAGAATAATAAGTATGATAATAAGCAAATAAATTAATTTTTTAGAAGGTTTTCTTGATTTTTTATCAGATTTATCATCTTTTATCCTCAAAAATAAACCTCCCATAGTAATTTAATGAAAAAAAGATTGTTTAAAATTGTTTAATATTTTTTAATGAATATAATAATAATTTAGAAAATAAGAAAAATAGTTAAATTGGAAAATTATTTTTTCCAAGTTTGTTTAACTCCTCTTCCTCTTTTTCCACCAGGTTTCCTATAAGATCTTTTAGGTCTGGTTCTTTTGTTAGTACCTTTAACTTTTGCCATAATAATCCTCCTTTTCAATTGTAAATAATAAGAATAACTAAACAAACATTTTCCACAATCCCAATTAGAATAAGAAAACATCTATCTAAGTAAATATCTAAGTATAACTTGATAATCGTTAAAATTTCAAATATACTAAAATTTTCATAAAAAAAGCTTTAATAATAAAACTTAATTATATTTATAATTTTGATATTATATATACTTTACTAATGAATGTATTCAAAAATAGCTCTTTAAGTTTAGAATTTAAATTAAAAATTAATGAATATAAATTTTATTAAAAAAAGAAAAAATAAAAGGAATAAACTATTTTCAACATTTTAGTAATGCATACTAAATCTAAACTTAAGTAATGAATACTAAATCTAAACTTAAGTAATGAATACTAAATCTAAATTAAAGTAATGCATACTAAATCTAAATTTAAGTAATGTATTAATCTAAACTTAAGTAGTGTATTCCGCATTTATCTTAACATAATCATAAGTTAAGTCACAACCCCAAGCTGTAGCTTCAAAGTCTCCCTGATACAAGTCAACAAGAATATTAACATTTTTCTCCTGCATTATCTCTTCTGCAATCTTTAAGCTTTCAGTTCCTTCAAATGCCAATATTTCACCTTGATTGACCAAGATAGCCTCTTTTCCATCATCAGAGTTAAGGGAAATGCTAATTGTATCCTGATCCATTTCACAACCGGAATATCCCACTGCAGCAGCAATTCTTCCCCAATTAGGGTCTCCTCCGAAGATTGCAGACTTAACAAGGGATGAACTGATTACTGATTTTGAGGCCAAAATCGCATCATTTTCACTTTTAGCACCTTGCACCTTACATTCAATGAATTTGCTTGCCCCTTCACCATCACGAGCCATCTTCTTTGCAAGAGAGATGCATAAAAAGTTCAATGCTTCCTGGAAATTCTCATTGATTTTACCATCTTCCACCACATCAACGCCAGACTTTCCATTTGCCATAAGAATGGCCATGTCATTGGTACTTTCATCACCGTCAACAACAATCATGTTGAAACTCTTATTGACAGCTATTTTCAATGCCTTGTTGATATCTTCAGAAGAGATTTTAGCATCAGTTGCCATAAAGCATAACATTGTTCCCATATTTGGAGCAATCATGCCCACTCCTTTGGTGATTCCGCCAATGGTAACCTTTTCACCATTGATTTCAGTTTCAACAGCAAATTCCTTATGATAGGTATCTGTTGTCATCAAAGCCTTTGCAGCATCTGTGGAATTTTCCTTGGAATTGTCCAATTTGGAAATTGACCTCTCAAGCAATGGCAAAATAATGTCCATAGGCATTTTTCTACCTATTACACCTGTGGAAGCGGTAGCTATTTCATTTGAAGATATTCCTGTAATTTTTGATGCAAAATCAATAGTTCTCTCACAGTCATTTATACCATCAATACCTGTAAAACAGTTAGCGTTACCGCTGTTTGCAACAACAAGAGAGATTCTTCCACCCTTAATCATTTCACGGGTATGAATGACCGGAGCTGCAACAACCTTGTTTGAAGTGAAAACTGCAGAAGCTTCACTATCTTTAGATTCTATAACTGCAAGACCATACTTACCTTCACGAGTCCCTGCAGCCTTAACACCATTAACTGCACAGATCCCGCCTTCAATTACATTAATATTTGCCATAACAACACCAAAGAATTATTTTTAATTTTAAATAAATAAAATGACTAATTTTAAAAAAAGAATGAATTTAATAAAAATAAATAAGAATTTAATTAAAGTTATGAAATTATTAAAATTAAATCAAGTATTAAATTATTAAACTTAATTAAA
>NZ_CALCYR010000109.1 GCF_937906425.1 uncultured Methanobrevibacter sp.
AATTAGAATACTTTATTAATTTAATAATTAATTTTAAAATTTAATTAGAATACTTTATTAATTTAATAATTAATTTTAAAATTTAATTAGAATACTTATTAATTTAATAATCAATTTTAGAATTTTAATTTAATATTTTTTATAAAAACGTCAAAGAGAGGATATTTTGAAAATTAGAACTGGAAGACTCGAAAAGGAAATGACTGATGAAGCTGCAGTCTATACCTCTTCATTGGAATTTGATAGATTTATTTTCGATGCAGACATTAAATGTAATTATGCTCACACTTCAATGCTTAAGGCTCAAGGAATCATTGATGGAGAAATAGCTGATAAAATCCTTGAGGCATTGGATAAACTTAGTGAAGAAGGTTTTGACGCTTTGGAATTTGACCATTCAGTTGAAGATGTTCATATGGCTGTTGAAAACTATGTAACCAAATTGGTTGGTCCTGAAGCAGGATTCATGCACACAGCAAAATCTAGAAATGATCAGGTTGCAACAGATGTAAGGCTTCTCTTAAGGGATAGAATCACTGAAATCCAAATAGGAATACTTGAATTTATTGAAGGGATTATAGAACTTGCAAAGGAACATAAGGAAACAGTAATGATTGGTTACACTCACTTGCAACATGCTCAACCAATTACATTGGCTCATCATTTGATGGCTCATGCTCAATCATTGAAAAGAGACTATGAAAGACTTGCAGATACTTATAAAAGAGTTAATTTAAACCCTCTTGGTTCTGCAGCCATGGCAACAACAAGTTTTCCAATTGATAGGGAATTGACAACCCAATTGTTAGGTTTTGACGATTATCTTGAAAATTCAATGGATGGCGTGTCCTCAAGAGACTTTATTGCAGAAACTGTATTTGACTTAACAGCCTTATGCACCACATTGTCTAAAATCTGTGAGGAATTGGTGCTTTGGAGTACCTATGAGTTCGGCATTGTTACAATGGCTGATGAATACTCCTCTACATCATCAATCATGCCTCAAAAGAAAAATCCTGATGTTGCTGAAGTTGCCCGTTCCAAAGCTACAATCGTTAATGGGGAATTAGTTACAATATTGACTATATTAAAGGCAATTCCATACACATACAATAGGGATTTGCAGGAAATCACTCCTCATTTATGGAATGCATGTGATGTTGCTTATGATACCTTAAAAATTGTTAATCATATGCTTTTAACCGTTACATTCAATACTGATAGATGTTTGGAATTGGCTGGTGCTAATTTCGCTACTGCTACCGATTTGGCTGACATTATGGTTAGGGAAAGAAAGATACCATTCAGAACAGCTCATAAGATTGTAGGCAGAATTGTAAATGAGGCTGTTGCTGAAGGTCTGGATCCTTCTAAAATCGATGGTGCATATGTTGACAATGTAGCTGAAGAGTTAGGATTTGAAAAACTTGATTTGGATGACGATTTGATTCATAATGCTTTAAATCCTATTGAAAACGTTAAAATCAGAAATGTGCCTGGAGGTCCTTCTCCAGAGATGGTTCAGTTAGCTATTGATAACATGAACATATTTTTAGATTTGGAATTTGAAAAACAAGGAATTTAATTGTTTAATTTAAAAACAAATTTCTTTTTGTTTTTCTTTTATTTTTTAATGTTTTTTATAACTATTGTTAAAATATAGTTTAAAAAATAGTTTAAAAAAAATATTTAAAAAATTTTTTTTAATATTTTAAACGTATTTTTATTCTAAAAAGATTTTTATATGATTTTAGTAATTAATTTAATTTATTCAATTTTATTTTTATTCTAAAAAGATTTTTGTAGGTATTTATTCATTTTTGGTGAAAATAATGGTTTATGATAAACAAGCTCTTTTAAATCATGTCAATAGGATTAGAAGGGAGATAGGTCATGAGGAAGTTGATATTGCCATTAAGGAAATAGTCTATAATAGAAATAGCAATGAGATGTGGGTGATTACCGATGATCGTCCAGATAAGTCTGCCGTTATTGGAAAAGGGGGATGGGTTGTTGGAAGACTTCGAGAAGAGCTTGGAATAAATAGCATCCATGTTGAAAGCTATTCAGATTACATAACAAAGAAGTATCGCATGGAGCTTTCCTTAAAAAGACTTAAATCCTTTGTCAAATCCTCTGATTTGGATGGAGACAGCTTTTTGGCATTGAACAATTTAATCGATATACTTAGCATTAAATTGGAAAATTTATATTCATTTGACTTTACAAGTTATTTCAATGATTTGGACAATAGTGAATACAGCTATTTTGAGGCTAAAAAGCCTACTGCTATTATTGCCTTGTCTGGCGGAACCGACAGTAGCTTTTCACTTATTTTGGCTAAAAAATTAGGTTTCAATCCTATTGCAGTAACTGTTGATCCTGGAACAATTGTTCTTCCTAAACAGTTTAAGTACAATATTGACAAGTTGACCAAGGAATTGGATGTAAAACATGAATATATTCCAGTTAATTATGATGACATAATAGAAGATGCTTTTTCAGGTAGATTCCACCCTTGTGGAAGATGTTCTAAGGTAATTGAGGAAACTCTGTATAATTATGCAATAGATAATGGCATTCCAATGGTTATTTTTGGAGACATGTTGGCTACTGGAAGTCAATGTATCAATGAGCAGAAGATAGATGGAAATGAAGATAAAAGAATTATTAGACTTAATTTGCCTGCGGCATTGGCTGTTGCCAAATTGGAGAATAAATCATTAACTAAAAACTATGATTTGAATAAATTCAAGGGATTCGGCTGTCCATTATTGTATGAGGTTCATAAGAAATTCCCTCATATGAAAAAGTATTCCATTCAAAGAATCTTAAGGGAAACTCGTTCTTCAGCACTAGAACCTGGTGAAGCTTTAGACTTAATTTGGAGTTTTTATAATACTGATTAGATTAAAATATTTAATTATTTAATTAATTTATTTAATAGGAATCATTTGATTTTTTTTTTTATTTAATGGGAATCATTTGATAATTTTTTTTATTTAATAGGAGTTATTTGATTTTTTTTATTTAATGAGAATTATTTTAGGTGATTTTATGAAAAGACGTATTTGTCCCAGATGCGGATCTACAAATATAGATTGGATTATTCCTCAGGTTTGGTCTAAATGGGTTTGTAAGGATTGCTCTTATACTGGACCTTCAATTGAAGCTGATGATGATCTGATTTCTGAAATTAAAAAGGATTGGGACTTAAATAAGGAAAAATATTTAAAAGAAGAGGACATTCGTGCTGAACAGATTGTTTCAGGTGAGGATGAACGTCTTGATGAGGAAATGGAATTGGAAGAGGAAGATGAACTTAGTGATGAGGAAATGGATAAAAAACTAAGGGAATTGGATTTATAGATTCATATTTTTAAATTTGATTTCTTGAAATTATTTTTTTTTATTTTTTTAAATTTATTCAATTTTAATAATTTAATTTATTTTTTTAAATTTATTCATTTTTAAGAATTCAAATATTTTTTTTTAATTTTATTCAATTTTAATAATTTAATTTATTTTTTTAAATTTATTCAATTTTAACAAATTAGGATATATCTCTTTTAAATATTTTCCAATTTTAAGGATTTTTTAGATATTTTGTTTAAGATATAATAAAAATTGGAAATATTTATATAATTTGTTTGTTATTTTACTAATTGTTTATAGACATATTTTATATAGTTTGTTAAACATAGTATTAGTGAATATATCAAATCTTAATTTTTTTAAAATTAATTCATTTGATTTTTTAAATTGATGACTGCTTAGCTTATTTACGAGGTGAAGTTATGGCTAGTTTTTTTAATATGCGTGGGAATAGTAATGATCCTAAAGACCCCCAATTGATTAGGGAAGGAATTAAATTAGGAGTAAATTATAAAAGATTTAGTAAAGAGCCTGTTTTAGGTAAAAATATCTTGCTCCGTTCCAATACAGTAATTTATAACGATGTAGTTATTGGGGATGACTTTAAAACTGGACATAATGTTGTTGTAAGAGATCATACTACCATTGGTGATGACGTTTTAATCGGTACAAATACTGTAATTGAAGGAGGATGTACGATTGGAAGTAATGTAAGTATTCAATCTAATGTATACATTCCAAGAAACAGTATTATTGAGGATAATGTTTTCATTGGTCCTTGTGCTTGTTTTACCAATGATAGATATCCTGTCAGAGTGGAATATGACTTGAAAGGACCTCAACTTAGAAAAGGATGTTCTGTTGGTGGAAATACAACATTTTTATCAAACCTTGAAGTTGGTGAAGGAGCTATTGTAGCTGCTGGAGCTGTTGTTACACGTAGTGTGCCTCCTTATTATTTAGCTATTGGTACTCCTGCTAAGATTAAACCGTTACCTACTTCTTTAAGAGTCCCTAACATGATTTAATTATTTATAACTTTTTTATTTATTTTTCAGTTACTCTTTTTTTATTTATTTAATTTTCATTTAATTTTCATTTAATTTTCATTTAATTTTCATTTATTTTTCATTTATTTTTCATTTATTTTTCATTTATTTTTC
>NZ_CALCYR010000110.1 GCF_937906425.1 uncultured Methanobrevibacter sp.
ATTTTTAGGAATTTTAGAGAATTTTATTTTTATTTTTATTTCTATTTTTAGGAATCTTATTTTAATTTTTAACTTTTTTTAAGAATTTTATTTTTATTTTTATTTACTTTTTTTAGGAATTTTAGAAAATTTTATTTATTCTTTTAATAAAATTATTAATATTGATTATTTTACTAAAATTATTATTTTAATCAAATTTATTCAACTATTGTTTTTGTCTGATTATTTTAACTATTGTGTAATCAGATTTATTAATTAATTAAGATTCTAGATATTTTGAGGTGATTTCATGAAAATATGGATTGATATATCAAATGCCCCTCACGTTAGGTTTTTTAAAGACATTATCAATTATTTTAAAAGTGAAGGGGAGGATGTGCTTGTAACTGCACGTAAATTCGGAGACATTCATAAGCTAATGGACATGTATGGGATTGATTTTGTATCTGTAGGACAACATGGAGTTACTCTTGAAGAGAAACTTAAGGAAAGTGCAGAACGTGTTGTAAATCTTGCAGAGATTATTTCCGGTGAAAATTTTGATGTTGCATTGTCCAAACATTCAATTGAACTTCCAAGGGTTGCCTTTGGTTTAGGAATTCCAAGCTTATATGTTTTGGATAATGAACATGCACAGGCAGCTAATAAATTAACCCTTCCATTGTGCAATAGGATAATCGTTCCTGAAATCATTGACAAATGGAAGCTTATGCAGTATGGGGCAGATCCAAATAAGATTATGGGATATAAAGGAACTTCAGAACTTATGCACTTTAATGATTTTGAATATAATGAAAATATTTTCAATGATTTAGGTTTAGATTTGAAAAAGCAAAAGACAATTTTGATGAGACCGGAACCTTCCCTTGCATCCTATTTGGATACAGATTGCAGAAAGTCTGTATTGTCTCCTGTTGTGGAGAAGTTAAAGGAATATGCAAATATTCTTATTTTACCTCGTTTCAAGGAACAGGCTGAAATATTTGAGGGAATTGAAAATGTAACTATTCTAAAACCTCCTGTTGACACTTCAAGCATTATAAAGGCAGTTGATTTGGTCATTGGTGCTGGCGGAACAATGAATAGGGAAGCTGCCATACTTCAAACTCCTGTTATTTCATGTTATCCTGGAGATACATTGTCTGTAGATCAGTTTTATGTAAATAATGGTTTGATGTATAGAACTACTGATTTGGATGAGATAATTAAACAGGCGCTTAGCTTTATTGTAAATCCACATAAGCCTATTGATTTAGAAACAGACGATTTGTTCCAATTGATTGTGAATAATACTTATGATTTGGCAGGTTCTAAAAAGAAATAGTTTTAATTAAACTATTTTTTTATTTTTTCTTTATTTGTTTATTTTACTTATTTTTAATTTTTTAGTTATTTTTACTTATTTTTACTTATTTTTAATTATTTTCGCTTGCTTTTACTTATTTTTACTATTTTTACTATTTTTACTATTTTTAATCAAATATTTTTTGCTATTATTTTTTTATTTATAAAGTTTATAAATTACTTTTCAAATGCTCTTTCTTTCCCTTTATATGCAATCGTTTCAATATTTAATATTGTTCTTGAATGTATGGGTTTGAGTAATTAGATGGATTAATTAAGATGCGCTTTAAAAAAGAAAAATACATAACGATTCTAATGTTCATTATCAGCAGATGCTCAGATAATTATAATGTTGGAAAAACGGTTTTGTCGAACATTCTTTATTTTATAGACTTTAACTATTTTGAAATCTATGGGGAATCCCTGACTAATGAGATTTATATTAAGTCCTATCTTGGAGCGGTTCCAAGTCATTTTGATGAAGTGGTTCGTGAATTGGTTTATTATGGCAAGATCTATAAAAGGAGAGAGCCTTATTTCTATCACTACATTAATAAGTATTATTTGACAAGCATTCAAAATATTGACTTGGAGTATAAGGAACAGATTATTATCAATGATGTAATCGATAATCTGAGGGATTTCAGTGCAGTTGAAATTGTGGATTATGTAATGGAGGATTTTCCCTTTAAAATGGCTGGCTTTGATGAGTCTATTGATTATTCCTATGTTTTTTATAGGTCTATTTGATTGTCCTGCTTTTTTTGGCTTATTTTTTTATAGCTTGCTTTGATGCAAATAATTAAAATTATTTGGAAAACTTTAAATGTAAGCAGTACATTATAATAATTAATTAAACATTTGTTTAAGAAAAGGTATGGGGGAATTTTATGCATTTATGTCCAATTTGCGGCTATCTGTTAGATAGCGATGGTCGTTGCTGGAATTGTGGATACTGGGCTAAAACCCATCCATTGAATCCATTTTATCCAGGATACTAAAAATTAGTTTTAATTAGTTATTAAATTAATCTTTTTTTAATTTTTATTTTCTTTTTTTAATTTTTATTTTCTTTTTTTAATTTT
>NZ_CALCYR010000111.1 GCF_937906425.1 uncultured Methanobrevibacter sp.
CCGAGATCTACACTCTTTCCCTACACGACGCTCTTCCGATCTAATATTAAAAGTGATATTGTTTCACTTTATTTTTTTAATGGAATTTTATTTTTATAAAATTAAAGGAGAATGATGTTATGTGTATTGCTGCACCAGCAAAAATTGTAGAAATTGATACAGAATCTAATATTTGTGCTGCTGATTTTGGAGGAGTTAGACAAAACGCAAAATTAGATCTTCTTCCAGATGCTGAAATTGGAGATTATGTGCTTATCCATGCAGGATATGCTATTGAAAAATTGTCTGAAGAAGCAGCTAAAGAATCATTAGAATCTTGGGATGAATTATTGGAAGTTTTAGATCAAGAAGATAGGGAACGTGAAGCTAGATTTAGAGAAGGATTATAATTATTTTATTATTTTTAAAATAATTAGAGAAGGATTATAATATTTTTATTATTTTTAAGATAATTCTTCTTTTATTATTTAATTAGCTATTAAGTATTTTTTACTTAATTAAATTAATTTTGATGCTTTTATTGTATGGTTCTTTTTCTTATGTTTAATAGTTTCTATTAATTTTATTTCTATTTATTTCTATTTATTTCTATTCATTTCTATTTACTTTGATTTATTTCTATTTATTCTGATTTATTTTACTTTTTGATAAATTATTTTACTTTTTTCTATTTTTAAATCTAATTGTTTTATAAATTTTACTTTTATAGTCTTATTTATTGTTTTGTGGTTTTAATGGATGAGGAAATTAAATTGTTAAAGGATGTTGGATGTCCGGAATGGGTAATTGAACATTCAAAGGGGGTCTGTAAGAAAGCTCTTGAAATAGCCTATAATTTCGATGATGTCAATGTTGAAATCATTGAAAAGGGAGCTTTATTGCATGATATTGGCAGATCCAAGACAAATTCCATTGAGCATGCTGTTTTGGGAGCAGAGATGCTTAGAGAATTGGATTATTGTGAAGAAATTGTTAATATTGTGGAACGCCATATTGGCACAGGGCTCTCTGAGGAGGATGCTAAAGAGTTAGGATTGCCTATAAAAGATTATACTCCTCAAACATTGGAGGAAAAGATAGTTTCCCATTCAGACAATCTTTATAATGGTGCTGATGAAGTGGATGTTGAATTTACCATAAATAAATGGAAGAGGAAATTGGGGGAAGACCATCCTTCAATTGAAGAGATTAAAGTCATTCATGAGGAATTAGTAGGAAGATTTGAGTAATTTAATTATTTTTAAGATTTTTACTTATTTTTCTTGTTTAAATACTCCTTTTTTTGTTTAATTATTTCATTAGATTTTATTTTTATTTTAATTCAATTTTATTTCATTTTCATTATCCCTTTAATTTTTATTAATGTAAAGTATTTATTAATGTAATTTAAAATATTAAATTGAAACTTATTTTTATAAAAAATTAATTTTAGCAATTTATTTAAATCATTTAAAATTAATTTATTCAAAATTGATTTATTTGAAATTGATTTATTTGAATCATTTGAAATTGATTTATTCAAAATTGATTATTAAAATTGATTTATTCAAAATTGATTTATTTAAAATTTTTATTTAGTTTATTTAATTTAATTAATTTAATTCAAGAGGCAAAGAATGAAAGTTATTTGTTCAAGTGATGAATCTTTATACAGGCCTGAAGTAGTTCGTTGGAGAGAACGTATGGCTATGATGAAACCGATCGGAGATGTGGTTGTTGCCCTTCCATGCAGTATGAAAAAGCCATATTCCAACTCACAATCTCATCAACGTTTTAAAAGAGCTACTAAAGGTTATCAGGAAGTCATTGTAACTTCTCCATTTGGAATTTGTCCAAGGGAAATGGAAAATACATTTCCTATTCAATCTTATGATGTTGCAGTCTCTGGAGACTGGAATGATGATGAAATCCGTTTAGCTGGAGAATTGTTAAGGGATTATGTTGGAGACAAACCGGTTATTGCAAATGTCCATGGCGGTTATGAGGAAGTTTGTCGTGAATATCTTGACAATTGTGTTTATGTTTGTCATGATGACAGGCCAACCTCTCCTGATTCCATTTATAACTTAAGGGAAGAGTTAAAGAAGTATCCTAAAACCAAACGTCGAGACAGGGTCTTGAATGAGCTTAGATCCATTGCAAAATATCAGTTTGGTGAAGGCGCTGAAGCAATGATAAGTGATGATGTTGTTGCAAAGGGAAGATATCACAGAAATATCTATTCTGATGGTAAGCAATTGGCTCTATTGAATAGGGACATTGGTTTATACACCCTTAACCTTGAAGGCGGAAGGAGATTGGCTGAATTAGGTATTCATGTTGTTGAAATTGACTTTGATTTAAAGACAAATTCATTGTTTGCGCCGGGAATCGTTAATGCTGATTCCAATATTATACCTAAGGATGAGGTCGTTGTAGTCAAGGACGATGAGGTTGTAGCAGTTGGAAGGGCTGTTTTGACCGGTCGTGAGATGATTGAGTCCAGAAATGGTATTGGTGTAAAAATAAGGCATAGGAAGAAAAATTAAATTTAATTTTTCTTTTAAAAGCGTTTAGTCTTTATTTTTTATTTTTTTTATTTATTCTTTTTTTCAGTTTTTATTTTTTCTTTTTTTTAGAAATTGAATCTTTATTTTTTATTTTTATAAATTATTCTCTTATTTCTTTATTTATTTTCTTATTTATTTCTTTATTTATTTTTTTAAAAACTCTTTTTAAGTTTAATGATTATTAACTTATTTTTTTATAGTATTACTTTCTAATTTTGTTGGATAATCTATAAATATAATTAAAACAATAGTTATATTATTAACTCTAAAAAGAAATATGAAATTCCTTAGATTATTTAAATTTTTTAATTTAATGTAAAATTGATTTTTAATGATTATTTCTTTATATTTAGTTATATTAACTTAATAAAAATTTTATTTAAAAAAACATTTTGAGGAGATAAAATGGCTGAAGAATTAGCAATTGCTGTTAAAGATGCAGTTTCTGTTGTAAATGACCCTCACATGGGTGTAAGTATTGTTGAAATGGGTATTGTTCAATCTATTGGAATCGATGGTTCCACTGCTGAATTGGTAATTAGACCTACAAACCCTGGTTGTATGAGTGTAACTCGTATTGCTGCTCAAGCAAAAGCTGAAGCTTTAAAAGTTGAAGGAATCGATAAGGTTAAACTTATTATTGAAGGTCACGTTATGGCTGATGCTCTTAATGAGATGCTCAATAAGGATAACTAAGTTTTAAGCTTAAAAAAAAAATAATCTTTTGTCATTGATCTTTTCTACGATTTATGATATTAGTTTATTTTTATTTTTTATGGATGTCCGAAAGATTTATATACTATGTAATTCATAATTTATAATATCTGAAAATTATACTTGTACTTTTTCTTAGTTTTCAGAATTATTTGTTTTTTATAGGCTAGTGGCACAGCCTGGTCAGCGCGCACGGCTGATAACCGTGAGGTCCTGGGTTCGAATCCCAGCTAGCCTACTTATTTTACTAATTTTATTAATTTTTAACTCTTTTTAGTCAATTTTAGGTATTTTTTACTTTCATTTTTTTATTCATGATTTTTTTAGATTTTTTGGCTATTTTATTATTCCAAGTTTCTCTTTTTAATTAAAGGCTAATTTTTAATTTATTTTCATTCATTTTCCATTAACTTCTATTTTTTAATAAAACGGTTAATTTTAAATCTATTAACTAAGTTATTAAATAATTAGAAATATTTGTATTCTATTGTATATTTTTGTGTATTGATATACATTTATATACTTTAAAATACAATATAGTATTAAGAACAATATAGGTGGTTCTATATGTGGGAAAGTTTAAACTCAAAATTTAGCAAATATCCTGCAAGAATGACTGTAGCTCAAAAGATGTTTGAGTTAGGTTTAAGGATTGGTGAAGATAATAAAATTTATTGTGGTAATTTAAAAATTAGTGATTCCGCATTGGCTGCAGCTGCAAATGTGGATCGCAGAGTAATCAAATCAACTGTGAATGTTATTGTTCAAGATGAAGAATTATATGAAGTTTTCTCAAATATTCTTCCTGCTGGAACCTTATTGAAGAATATTGCAAAAAACCTTGGTTTAGGCGTAATTGAAATAGAGGCAGGAGAAAAAAGTGAGGGAATATTGGCTTCTGTAGCTTGGACCATGAGTAAGCATAATATTGATATTCGTCAAGCTTATGCAGGAGACACCCAATTGGAAGGAAATCCAGTTTTAACAATTATTACAGAAAGTCCTATTCCTGGAAGTCTTTTAAATGAATTTATTAATATTGATGGGGTTATGAAAGTTTCAATTTTATAATTTAATTTATTAAGTTAGTAATTTTCATTTATTTTTAAGTTTTATTAATTTTTTATTCATTTCTTGCTTTTTTTATTTTTTTTAACTTGTTTAATCTCTTTTTTAATTTTTTTTTTAATTTTTATTCATTTCTTGCTTTTTTTATTTTTTTTAACTGGTTTAATCTCTTTTTTAATTTTTAATTACTATTTTTATTTTTATAATGGTTTTAGACTTAGCTTTTTTTCATTTTGTTCAATTTTTAATTTATGTGATTCAGTAAATAAATAAGATGACCCTTTAAAAAACATAAGTTTATAATATATCAAAAACATATAAATATTATTATAAATCTTATAGTCATATTGCTGTTTGATATATGATTTTTGTTTTAGATTTTTGATTCTTAATTTTTTATTTTTTTTATTTATTTTTATTTTATCATTTATTCGGGGAAGCATCGATTATGTTAAACGATCCTATTGTTCAAAATTTATTATTAGAAATAGTTGAAGATGAAGAAAATTTAGATGTAGTTCAATGTCTTATGGATGGAATTGGAACGGATGAGGAAATTGCTGAAAAAACTTCCATTAAGTTAAACATCGTTAGAAAAGTTCTTTATAAACTTTATGATTTAGGATTAGCCAGTTATAAAAGAGATAAAGACAAAGAAACCCAATGGTATACTTATGATTGGGAATTTAAAAAAGATGAACTTCAAAAATTAAAAATTAAAAGGGGAAAAGAAGAGTTAAAACATTTAAATGAAGTTTTGGATTATGAAGAAAACAATATGTTCTTCCTTTGTCCTTTTGGCCATTATCGTCTTGATTTTGAGGACGCTTCAAGTATTGAGTTTATTTGTCCTGAATGTGAAGCAGAATTAGAATTTGAAGACAATCAAGAAAAAATTGACGATTTAAAAGATGAAATTGAGTTCTTTGAAGAATTGATTTCAGAATAATCTTTAATTAATTTCTTTTTTTATTTTATTCTTTTAGTTTTTAACTAAAATTTTTCTTTTTTTATCTTTTAGCTATTTTTATTTTTCTATTTTTTATCTTTTAGTTATTTTTATTTTTCTTTTTTTATCTTTTATCTATTCTTATTTTTCTATTTTTAAATCTGATTGCTATTTGCCTATTTTTTTTATTTAAAACAGATTTGTTATTCTTTCTATTATTCTATTTTTTTATTTAAAACAGATTTCTTATTTTATTTCTCTAATTAATACTGCAGGGGTATGAATAATTGAATCTAAGGATTCAACACTTACTTCAGCTTCATCAGAACCTAAAACTTCTTTTACACTATGGATTGTTGCCATTGCTGTTGATAGGGATCTTTGATAATCCTCTGCAATATTGGCTATTTTTATTCCTTCTTCAACTGTGATTTCTCTTGAGCATCCTAATGGTGTAGATCCTACATTTTCGCACAATTGTCCAAATGCATATCCAAACACTCCATTGTTGGCTGAAATTCCATCAATTGCAATTGGTAGTCCTGTAAAGTATTTATTTCCTTTTTTATATGTTGCATCGGTGTCTATAATCAATGTTGTAATGATTTTTCCAGTTTTCTCTTTGATAGATTCTGTAATTTCCTCTGCAACTTTTCCCGGATTTTCCGGAAGAAGTGATACATAGGTTCCAGGGGCATTGCTTAAGTCAACTCCTGCCTCTGAAGCAGGTTTTAAAGCATGTTTCCAACCGTATAAATCAAGAATGAGTTCCTTATGTCTTTTGGATTCTTCAGGCAATCGTCTGAGGTTTTTAATGGTTCTTTCCTTTATTCCAAGAAGAGGTCCTAATACATAACCCCAAAAGTATTTGCTCCAGTAGGTGGCTAAAAACTTGGCCTTAAGTGATGGTGTATAATCCGCTTCATCAACCAGTCTTCCCTGTGAAACTGAAATTGGTGTTTCTGCAATGACCAGATAATCATATTCTGATGCAAGTTCACATACATTATCAATCATAAAGTCTATGCTTTCATTAGGTTTTATATAGTGTGTTTCGATAGGAATAACTTTATATCCGTCTATTTCAACATATTTGTAAGTTTTTCCCTCTTCTGTTTTTCCTTCGTGATAAGTGTAATTGGAACTCATATTCTGGCCTTTTTAATTCAATTTCTCTTAATCAATATTTAAATATTTATATTTTAATGAATATATAATAATTTGTTAATTATGCTTAATTTTTATTTTAATTTTTAAATGTAATTTTTAAATGTAATTTTTAAATTAATTTTAAATAATTTATTTTAATTTTTAATTATAATTTTTAATTTAATTTAAATCTAGGTGAGTTTATGGAAAAAACAATTACTTATTTTGAAAATCCTGGTTCTGAAAATACTGATGAACTTATTTCTCTTGTAAAAGAGGCTGTTGAGGCTACTGGAATTAAATATGTGGCTATTGCATCATCTACTGGTGCAAGTGCTTTAAAATTAAATGAAGCTTTAAAAGAGTTGGATGTCACTATTGTAAACTGTTCCCACCATGTAGGATTTAAGGAAGCTAACAAGGCTCAAATGTCTGATGAGATGAAATCCAAACTTGAGGAAGAGGGAATTGTAACCTTCTTCGGGTCCCATGCTTTAAGCGGTGTTGGAAAAAGCATCTCTAAAAAATTTGGCGGTGTAACTCCTGTTGAGATCATTGCTGCAGTCTATAGAACAGTTTGTCAAGGGTTTAAAGTCTGTGCAGAAATCAGCATAATGCTTGCAGACGCTGGTTTAATCCCTGTAGGTGAGGAAATTATAGCTATTGGCGGAACTGGCTCTGGTGTTGATACTGCAGTTATTATGACTCCAGCTAACATGACAAATGTATTTGATATGCGTTTTCATGAAATCATAGCTATGCCAAGACCTTAATTTCAAATAAAGTTTTATTTATTTTTAATTTGGGCTTGTTTATTTTTTTAATTCTTTTTATTTTCTTATTTATTTTTTAATTTC
>NZ_CALCYR010000112.1 GCF_937906425.1 uncultured Methanobrevibacter sp.
ACTAATTAAAAAACTAATTAAAAAACTAATTAAAAAACTAATTAAAAAACTAATTAAAAAACTAATTTAAAATAAAATAATAAAATAAAATATAAATATATAACAACATATAAACAATTATATAAATTGTATAATCTTATACCAATTAAATTTTAAAATAAACAAAAATCAAGGAAATGATTATATGGTGGATGAAAAACCAATTAAAACAACAGTTGAAGAATTAGCAAAACTTGTAAATGTAAATAATTACATTGGAAACCCTATTGAAACTGAAGACAAAATATTAATCCCTGTTTCAAAAGCAGGAGTAGGTTTTGGAATTGGAGAAAGTACAAGTGAACGTGTAATCACAGGATCTGGTGCAGGTGCAAGTGTTGAACCTGTTTCCATGGTTGTAATAACCAAAGGACTTAGTGGAATTGAAGGAATTAGAATATTAAACTTAACTGGTGGAACTGAAGTAAACAAAGCCCTTAATGATATTGGATTAATTATTACAGATATTATAAAAGAGTTTATACCAACAGTAATGCCTAATGGAGAGGAATACATCAATGTAGATGATGTAAATATCCAAGACGGAGAAATTTATGAAAATGCTGCAGAGGATGTTAGCGAAGCTGTAGAAGACATTGTGGAAACAGCTGAAGAAATAAAATCCGATGCAGAAGAAGTTAAACAAGCCACTGATGACGAATAAAAACAAACAAACTAAACAAACAAAAACATAAACAAAAATAAAAAAAATAACAAAACAAACTAAACAAAGAAAAATAAAAAATACAGCGAATATAATAAACTGTAGGGAAACAAAAATCCACCAAATTTATGATAAATTAATTAAAGGCGATAAAATGAACTTATTACTAATTTTAACAATAATTTTCGCCTTAATTATCATAATTTTAATCCTGCTTTATAATGGAATAGTTCTTTCTTTAAACCTTAAGAAAATCGAAGCTAGTCTCCAATACGAATTTAAAGTCTCTTTTTTAAAAATACCTATATTTAAAAGAAATAATCTAGATAAAAAGGAAGAAGATGAATTGGAGGATGAAGATGAAGAAGAAGATGAGAATGAAGAAGATAAAGGTTTAAAAGAAAAATATTATGAAATAAAACCACTTATCAAGGATTTGAAAGAGTCAAAACAGGAAATTAAGGTCTTTTTAAAGAAACTGTTAAAATCCATAGACATTAGAAAAATCCATGGAAATATGGAACTTGGCCTTAATGACCATATGAAAACAATTAAGATTGCAAGCTGGATTTGGTCTGTAGGTGCAATTGTAAATACAATTTCCGAACCAAGCCAGTTCATTGTAAAACCTATTTTTACAGAAGAGAAAATTGACATTGACATAAATCTTGAAGCCAAAATCAATCTTTTAAGTTTAATCATTGCTGCAATAGCTCTTTTAACTAAAGAAGAGATTAGAAAATTGATTAAAGACTTTAGAGCATATAGGAAAGACCATACCATATTAATAAAAAGAGAAGAAGACAAAAAAAGCGAAACAGCAAATTAAAATATTTAATTTGAAAAAAGTGAAAAAAATAAAAAACTAAAGATTATAAAAATTATAAACCCTAAAAAAATAAAAAACTCAAAATTAAAAAATTAAAACCCTAAAAAAAATAAAAAAACTCAAAAATACAAAAATTAAAACCCTAAAAGATGATTAAAATGGATGGAGAAGCAATTTTAAATAGATTCGAATATATAAGAAAAACAGTTTTCAGCGAATCTATAAAATTAAGTGAAAATGAGGAAATATATTTCGTATTTAGAGCAGAAATTGTTTCACTCAATCCAAATCCAAAAAAATCATATCTAAACAGAACAATTGACTTTATAAAAGGAGAAAAGAAGTCAAAAATAGAAACAAAGGTTTCAAGTGTTCTCATGAATCCAATAGCTTATATAATTAAATTTAAAGACGGGGACAGCGAAAAGTTACACCTTAAGGAAATACATAATGAACACCACGATTTTGTAATGCTTCACAAACCTGGAATTCTTAAGGAATTCAGAAAGGAATTGAAAAATCGGGGACAATTATAAAACTATTTTTTAGCAAGAGGAATATTCTCCTCAAGAACATGAACATCCGCTAAAAAGGCATGACTAGAATTAAAAGCATTATCAATAGCTTCCAAAAGCTCTTCTTTTGAATTGACTTCCATAGAATCAATGCCATATGCTTCAGCCAATTTATTAAAGTCAGGATTATTCAAATCAACCTCATACTTTTCAAAGTCATAAATTGTCTCTTCCCACTGCCGAATAATTCCTAATTGGGAATTGTTTATAACAAAAATGGAAACATTCAAGCCATATTCCTTAATGGTTGCCAATTCCTGAATGACCATTTGAATATCCCCATCTCCGCAAATAACAACAATATTGCTGTCGGGATGTGCAATGGCCACTCCAATGGAAGCGGACAATCCATAACCCATAGGTCCAAAACCACCTGAAAAGAGCAATTTGCCAAATTTATCATTTCTGCAAAGCAATGTGGTCCAAGTTGTATGGGTTCCGGCATCAGATAAAAAATAGGATCCCATAAATTTATCAACTATTTTATTTATTGCATAAGGCGGCCTTAATGATTCATAATTTTCCCTTTCCTCAGAAATCCCATCTATGAAAACCTCATCATCATGGGAATATATCTCATCCAGCCACAGGTCATTTTGCCCAACTGAATAATTATCAAATTCAAAAATGGAATCATCCAAAAGCAAATCCAGCAAAACTGAGACATCATTGCAAATATTGATTTTGCCCTTAAGGCAGGTTCTGTCAATATTCACATGAATCATCTTTTCCCTGATTTCATCAAAGTTTGAAACTGCAATTGTTCTCTCAGACAATCTTGCACCTAAAACAAGAATGCAGTCAGAATTCAAATAGGCATAATCTGAAATTGGAGCTCCGCGAAGACCTACAATTCCAAGGTTGAAATTATCACCCTCATCCAATATTCCTTTAGAGTGATATGTGGTAACAATTGGGATGTGTGTTTTACTTACAAAAGCCTTTAATTTTTCAATAGCTTTACCCCAAACTACACCATTTCCTACAAGCAGCAATGGTTTTTCTGCATTGTGTAATTTATTTACAATCAAATCAATATTGGCATCTACATAGTCTGATGAAGTTTCATAAAAATCATCAAATTTAACTGAAAAGCCATTTTCAAAAGAAAGATTGCCATTATCAAAAACATTATCATCAGACATATTATTGTCTAAATCCTCTGAACTTAAACTTTCCAAAAGATTGGAAACTGAAATCCCATCATCCAATTCTTCCAAAAGAACATTTTTTGACAGATTAATATGAACAGGACCTTTAGGATAATTATTAAGAATATGCAAAGCTTCCCTTAAATCAGAAACGGCCTGTCTTAATGAGTCCGGGTGATAGGACTTTAGACTTATTGGCTTAAAGACCTCATTTATTGGAAATGACTGAAAAGTTTCAGAATCTGCATCGAAATCATTGTCTCCAGTTATTACAAGAAGTGGAACAGAGTCCTTGAATGCTGTTGAAACTCCCATAACCATATTCATTGCACCGGGACCAGCAGTTGCAATAGATAAACCATAGACCCCTAAAGAACGAGCATATGCATCTGCAGCATGCACTGCAGCCTGTTCATGCCTTGTTAAAATATGTTTTATGGAAGAATCCTTTAAAACCTTATAAAAAGGAAGAACCTGTTCTCCAGGATGTCCGAAAATATATTCAACACCATCTGCTTCAAGCATTTTGATTAGTATCTCTGCAGTATTCATAATATCGACTTTTAAGTAAAATAAAAATAAATTGAAAATAAATAATGAAAATCAATGAAGAAATTAACAATGAAAATTAATAATGAAATTAACAATGGAATTAATAAAGAAATTAATAATGAAAATAAATAAAATAAAATAAGAAAAATAATTTAAAAATTAAGGTTTAGACAAAATCTCTAAAAAACAATTCTTAAAAATAGTTTAGAATAATAATGACTAATAGGTACTTGATCCAGAACTGTAGGAACTGCCAGAATCATAAGAACTACCGGAATCATAAGAACTACCGGAATCATAAGAACTACTGGAATCATAAGAATTTCCAGAACTGTAGGAACTGCCAGAATCATATGAACTACCTGAACTGTAGGAACTGCCTGAACTTGAATAGCTGTTTGAACTATAGGAATTGCCGGAACCTGAATAACTGTTTGAACTATAAGAATTACCGGAATCATAGGAATTGCTGTATCCTGTTTCCAAACTAGAATCGTCTACAACAATTGTGGCCTTTAAACTATTATAAACCTTATTCAATATAGTCAAATCTTCAGAAGATATTAAGATAAAGTTATGTGACTTTCTATCTTCAATAAAAATGGCATAATCTCCAGTTTTAGCATTCTTATAATATGTGAAATTGCCTTCAGTCATTTTTTCATCTCCCAAAACTTCATCCTTAATGTTATTGAATCGAAGCAGACCTTGGGAAGCAGTTTCAATAGACTCATTATTAAAAGCAGTTATATTAAGATTGTTCTCATAATCCTCATAATAATTAATGTTTAAATTATCGACATAAGTAGAATTTTTATCAGTTACTGGAACACTAGCAGAACAGGAATTAGTTAAATTAATCTCATGATAGCTAAGATTTTTAGCAGGATCAAAAATCATATAGGAACCTACACACAGTAAACAAAATACAACTACTGCCAAAATCGCTGTTTTTTTATCCATAAAAATTCACCTTTCTAAGATAATTATAATTATGTTTTTATCTTTTATAAACTATTATAAAAAAATAGTAAAAAAAGTATAAAAAATAATAGAATTTTGACAAAAATTATAAAAAATAATAATCAAAATAAGCAAAATGAAAAAAATAGTGAAAAGGGATTAAAAATAAAAAGAGAAAAATACTAATCGTCGAGATTGAAAACAGAATCTGCTCCTTTTCCTTCAAAATCATAATATTTTTCTTCTTCATCATCTGATTTTCTTTTAAGAGATTTAGGAGAAGATTTACCTTTTTCTTCTCTTTCCAATTCATAATCATATTTCATTCCAGTGCCCTTTTTAGGACGAGACTTAGATTTAGACTCCTTTTTAGTAGGAGGAACATAATCATCCAACAATGACTCATAACCTTCATCACCGAAAATTCCATCATCGAAAAAGTCATCTGTGAAGTCATCGTATTCTATTTCTACTTCTTCTTTTTCTTTTTTAGACTTTTTAGATTTGGATTTTTTAGATTTAGGTTTTTTATCCTTTGAATCCTCAACTTTGGAACTGGACTTTTTAGATTTTTTCCTTTTAGGTTTAGGAGAATCGGCTGAAGACAAGTCTTCCAAGTCTTCAAAACCATCCAAATCCCTTGAACTTCTGAATTTGTGCTGTTTAGGAGAATCCTTCTCTGAAGCTATTGGAGCAATATAATCATCATCCTCACCATAACCATAATCCTTGGAATTGCCCTTCAATTCAAGGCCATCCAAATCGAGATTGTCTGAATTATCCGCATCTCCCTTATCCTTGTTGAATAGATTGATTTTATCAAATAGGGACTTGCTTGCCTTGGAATTTTTAGTTGAATCCTCTTCAAATTCCTCATCCTCGAAAATGATTCTGTCACTGTTATAGGAATTTTCACCATGATACTCATCATAATCATCCTCATAGGGAGAATCAAATTCCTCGGAGGATAAATCAACATTTCTTAAAACATTCAATCCATTTAATTTAGATGCAAATCCGATTTTGGATTCCTTTTTATCCTCTTCTGCAGGATTATCAGCAAAGTCGTCAATGGTCTTGTCCACAAAATTGTCCTTGGACCTGGACTTGAATTTATCATTATGCCTAGTTGATCTTGATTTTGATTGGGATTCCTTTTTCTTATTGTCCTTAAAGTAATTATAGGAATTGTTTTCACCTAAATCAAGATAGAAATCGCCTTTTATAGGCATCAAGGTTAAAGCCAAAGGAACCAGAATCATAAGTGATGCCAATACAGACTGAATAAGCAGGCTTTGCCTATCTCCAGAGATGATTAATGAATAAATTCCGAAAATCCAAACGATTAAAATAATAATTGGAATGATAAATCTGATTAATATTTCCCAGGATTTGTCCAATTTAATAAATGAACTTGAATTTAAAATACGTTTTATATCCCCTAAGTCAAATGCCCAAGCGATAACAAGCAATTCGATTAAAACAAATAGGAAAATTGCAAATTGGCTAATGAATGAATCGACAATGGCTAAAAGATATTCTCCCATACCTGTTGCAAATAGGAATGATGAGAAAAGACCTAATAAAACCAAGGTTCTTAGAGTCTTGTTTTTGCTCCATCCAAATTTTTCGCAAATCCCCTTGGACAATGGCTCAATTAAAGCAAGCAAAGCACTGAAGCCACCTATAAATATCAATAGGAAGAACAAAGGTGCGATAAGATAAACCCATGAACCCATTACATTAAAGACATTAGGGAAAACAACGAATATCAATGAGAAACCGTCACTTACAAGACTTCTGATTGGAATGTTTTTACCAAGAGCCATAAACCCTAATATGGCAAATATTAAAACCGAAACAAGGACTTCAAAGATTAAACTGATTAAAACAATAATCCATGCATTGTCAATCAATTTAGATTCATCAGCAATATAGGAAGAGTAGGTAGTGGCTATTCCAAAGGCCAAACCATATGAGAATATTATCTGACCGAATGCAGCAATCCAAACATGGGCATCCAGTAGAAATTCCCAATTAGGATTGAATAAAGCCATCACACCAGTACGGGACCCCGGCAATTGCAATGAGAATACAAGCAAACCTATAAGAAGAACAAAACTTAAACTTACGCTTATTTTTGAGAGAATTCCAATACCCTTATTGATTTCCCTGCGGGAGATTAGGTAAATCAAGGCCCATATAACAATGAGACCTATTCCAATTGGAACAACCAAATAGGTTAAGCCATATGCATTGGAACTGCTGTGCAAGAAGGTATTTGTAAAGAAAACACTTGGATTACTGCCCCATCCCTTAAATAAACTGAGTATGACGTAGATAAGATCCCAAGACATTATGCAGGCATAATAAATAAGAACCAAAAATATTAGAAAGACTATAAACCAAGCCACTATTTCAAACTCGGATTTAATGTTATAGAATATCTTAGGAAGACTTGACTTATACTTGAATCCTATTCCAAACTCTAAAACCAAAAGGGGAATAGCCATAATTACAATAGCTAGAATATAGGGAATGAAAAAGCTGCCTCCCCCATTTTCATAAATCAAATAAGAGAACTTCCATATTCCGGAAAGACCTATGATTGCACCAATCATAGCAATTAAAAAGCTAGTTGAACCATTCCACTTATTTATCTTTTCATCAGCCATCAAATACCACATCAATTAAATTTAAAATTATTAAACTAAAAGACTTTTAATAGTTTATTATTATATATTAGAACTTGATTATTTAAAAAACTTATTAAAGAGAGCAAATGAAAAGTACTAAAAAAGGATGAAATAAAAAAAATAAAAAAAACTCCAAATAATGAGTAAAATTAAAAATAAAAAAAAGAATAATGAAAATTTAAAATAAAAAAAAAGAATAATTAAAATTAAAAAAAATTAATAAAAAAATTTAAACAAATATCAAAAACTCATAAAAAGAGTAAAAAAAAGAAAAGAAGAAAAATCTAATTTTCTCAAAATGGAAAATAATTATTTTTCTTCAAGTGTTTCATAAAATTCATCTGTTTTTGCAGGTAATTTTGTAAAAATAAATGGAACCACAAGCAATACTACCGTCAGACATGCCATTATAGCAATGCTTAGACTGTCAGCTGTGGATAATGTGCTGTAGATTCCCTGAATCCAAAGACCTAAAATACATATTGGCAAAATGCATTTTATCACCCATTTCCAAAGTTTACCTACCTTGATTGAGGAATCCTTATTCAATGTGTCTATAAGATTGTCAAACTTATAGATCCAACCGAATATTATACATTCAAGCAAAATTGCAAAGAGCAGTGCGAAATTGTTTAAGAATGCATCAAAGACTCCTAAAATAGTACTTCCAAGGCTTGTGGCAAATATTGTGGAAACACATAAACCTACAATACAGACAATTGTAGCAGATTTCCTTCTTGAAAAGTCAAATTTTTCACAAAGGGAATAACAGACTCCCTCAAGCAATGCCATGATTGAAGTTATTCCTGCAAATAAGATACATAGGAAGAATAATGGGCCAATTACATAGGACCAATCTCCCATTATATTGAATACCTTAGGGAAAACAACAAATGCCAAGCCGGTACCTTCTGTAACCAAATCATTGAATGGGATTCCGCTGGATAGGGACATGAATCCAAGAATGGAAAATATTCCTATTGAATTGAAGACCTCAAATCCTGAATTGGAAAATGCAACTATCAAAGCATTGTCAGTTAATTTTGCACCTTCTGGAAGATAGCTTGCATATGTTAAAGCAATCGCCATACCTAAACTAAGGGAGAAGACAATTTGACCAAATGCAGCCAGCCACACATTCAGATTTCCTAAAGCCGACCAGTCAGGTCTAAAAATCTGGGAGTAACCCACACTAGCACCAGGCAATGTTAATGCAAATATTACAATAAGTACAACAATTATACAAAGCAAAGGCAGCAGGATTTGACTTACCTTACCTATCCCATCATTTAAATCCTTTTGAACAATAAACCAAGAAATAAACCAGATTATGATTACAGACAATAAAACTCCTGGAACTATATTAAATAAACCGCTGATGGAGTCTGAAGATTGCAATACTGAAGCTGAAAAGAACAAATCAGGATTGGAACCCCATGCCTTTGTAAAACTTAAAAATACATAAATAAAGTCCCATGCAACAACACAAATGTAATAGGTTGTTATAAGAAAGACCACAAGCAGAACAAACCATGCCACAGGCTCTAACTTTTTATGAACAGCATATAAAATCTTGGAAAGGGAAGTCTTAAATTTATATCCGACTGCATATTCCACAAGAACAAATGAAATACCTAAAAGGAATAATGAAACAATATAAGGAATCATGAATGATCCTCCACCGTTAGAGTACAAAACATTTGGAAAACGCCAAATATTTCCTAAACCAACAGCAGAACCAATCATAGCCATAACAAATGCTATATTACTATTCCATTCAGACCGTTTACTAGAAGCCATAATATCACTAAATAAATAAATGAATAAATAAAACAAATGAAATAATTGATATATAACTTTAAAATTGATAAAAATCAATGAAAGTTCTTAAAAATTAATAAAAATACTTAAAAATTAATAAAAATACTTAAAAAATAATAAAAATACTTAAAAAATAATAAAAATTCTTAAAAATATAATAATATTAAAATTCTTAAAATTGAAATATTTAAGCAGGTTAAGTAAAGCAATTTAAAAAATATGAACAAACAAAAGAAAAAATTTAAAAAATAAATAAAAATAGAAATCCCCTGTTTGAATAAAAGAATTATTCAAATCAAAGGATTAATTAAATTCATATAAATTAAAAATTGATTAATTTTAAGCTTGTTCAACTTCCTCAAAAGGAACCTTTTCACCAAGCAATCTAAGACCAATGTACATTACAACAATAGCGATTGGGATTGAAATGTACCATTGAATACCGAATCCTGCTGGAATATAACCAAATACGATAGCTATCACAGCAACAAAGATTGCATAGTAAATTTGCGTATTTACGTGGGCAATATGGTCACAGCTTGTTCCCATAGAGGACAGAATTGTTGTGTCTGAAATTGGGGAACAGTGGTCACCAAAGATAGCACCGGTCAATACACCACTTGTACATACGATTACGAATCCCATATCAGGGTTTACAGCCCAAGCAAGAGGAATTGTCAATGGCATCAAGATACTCATTGTACCATAGGATGTTCCTGTTGCAAAGGAAATCAAAGCACCTAATACAAAGATCAATGTTGGTAAAATAAATACAGGCAATGCACCTTTTAAAACACCTACAAGATAATCAGCAGTTCCAATATCACCGATAACTCCACCTAAGGACCAAGCGAGCAATAAGATTACACCAGTAATAACGATGGTTTTCATACCGCCTACCCATTCACTGATTGCTTCCTCAATGGTCATGATTTTTTGGAATACAGCCATGAGAATACCTACAATGGAAGCAAGCAATGCAGCTTGGAATAAAGCAACGGATGCATCAGAAGCGGATAATGCTTCAAAAATACCGCTGAATGATAAAGGAGCAGTTTTCATTAAGGTAATAAGAGCTTGATCTTCCCCACCTAAAATGGTAGTGTATCCGCTCCAGTAGAATGCAATAAGAGCACCGATAATCAATGTGCCTATAGGAATGATAGCGTTCCAAACACTTAATTTAATACCTTCAACAGGTTGAACTTCGTCAAATCCAGGAGCTTCAAGAGCTTGAATAGGTTCAGATTCCTTTCTAGCACGAGCAGCTTGTTCTGCCTTTTTCATTGGACCAAATTCATATAATGTAATAGCAGAAATGAGAATGAAAATCAAGATTAAAATGTTATAGAATCTAAATGGAATGGTTTGTAAAAATATACCAAATCCACTTACATTCATTCCAATGGATTCGAAACCTTGAGTAATTAAACTAATTTCTAAACCGATCCAAGTGGAAATAATAGCAATACCAGCTACAGGAGCGGCAGTTGCGTCTACAACAAATGCTAATTTTTCTCTTGAAACTTTAAGTTTGTCCATTACAGGTCTCATGATAGGACCTACAATTAAAGAATTAGCGTAATCGTCGAAGAAAACACATAATCCTAAGAATTCAGTAATAAGTTGAGCTTTTCTAGGAGTATTAGCACGTTTAGCTAATGCGTCAGCTAATGCTTTTGCTCCACCCATCTTTGTGATTAACTGAATAACACCACCAATAAGTAAACACTGGAGAATAATACCTGCATTCCATGGGTCTGCCATACAAGAGATAACTTGAGCACCCATAGCTAAAAATGCATTGATAGCAGTCTTAATGATGTTTAAATCATTTACACATACCATGAATTCCCCTACAAATACCCCTATAAACAAGGACAAAATAGTCTCTTTAGTTATAAATGCTAATGCAATAGCAACAAGAGGCGGCAAAAGTGTAAGAATTCCGAAACGGGTAGCGTTATCCGCATCACTTGGGGCTTGAGTAATAAATAAGGATAAAACAAAAAGAGCTATTACAGAAATAGCTATAATTAATCCTGTTTTAACATTACTATTCATATTCATCATCACACCTCAAAATAAAAACATAAAATAGAACGAATAAGAAAAATCATAAAATAAGAATTCATAAAAATACTCATTTAATTAAACATCGTTCAGAAAAAATTAAATTAATTAAAAATTATTTAACGAAACAGAAAAAATAATTAATAAAAAAATTAACTATGTTATTATATTTAATAAAATTAGTATATAAAGTTTACTTAAAAATAAGGATTTAAATAATTTATTGATTAAAGAAAAATAAGTTAATGTTTAATAATATAAAATAAAGTCATAGAAAGGAATAATGAAAAATTAAAGAAAAATAATAAACCAATAAAGAAATAAAAAGATAATCAATCAATGAATAAAAAAAAGTTTTTATTAATAAAATAAGCTAAAAAAGTAATAAAAACTAGACATTATTGGAAAAAAATTAAAATAAACTTAATAAATTATCAAAACTGTTTAATAAAAAATTAAAAAATTATTTATTAAAAAAATAGGGTTTAATAAAAAATTAAAATATTATTTAAATTAAAAAAATA
>NZ_CALCYR010000113.1 GCF_937906425.1 uncultured Methanobrevibacter sp.
TTAAAGAATTTCGATTTTGTATTCTCTAAAACTATTTTAATTGATTTTAAAGAATATTAAAAATTTATATTATAATGGAATTATATATTTAAGGCTGGGAAATATATAATTTATTTAGTAATATACATTAGTAGTTTTATAAATGGGATTATGTATATTTTACTAATTTGATTGTAATTTTTATTAAATTATTTTGAAGTGATTATTATGGTAAATATTCCTGAATTAAAAAGAGGTGTAGCTAACGACATTACTGAAGCGATAGGTAATACTCCTCTTGTAAGATTAAACAAATTAACAGAAGGATTGGAAGCTGATGTGCTTGTTAAAATCGAATCTTTCAATCCAGTAAGCAGTGTAAAAGATCGTATTGCAGTTTCCTTAATTGAAGCTGCTGAAAAAGAAGGTAAAATTGATAAGGATACTGTTATCATTGAGCCTACAAGTGGAAATACTGGTATTGGCCTTTCCTTTGTGGCAGCGGCTAAAGGTTATAAGTTAATATTGACAATGCCTGAAACCATGTCCATTGAAAGAAGGAAATTGCTTGCAGTCTTTGGTGCTGAAATTGTCTTGACTCCTGGTAGTGAAGGTATGGGAGGAGCTATTGCAAAAGCTGCAGAGCTTGCTGAAAACACTCCAAATTCATTCACTCCACAACAGTTTGAAAATAAGGCAAATTCTGAAATTCACAGATTGACTACAGGTCCTGAAATCTATAGGGACACTGATGGTGAAGTTGACATTGTTGTATCAGCTGCCGGAACCGGCGGTACAATAACCGGTATTGCTCAATACATCAAGGAACAAAAACCGGAATTCCAAGCTGTTGTTGTAGAACCTGAAAGCTCTCAAACCTTAGGTAAAGGAGTGAAAGGACCTCACAAGATTCAAGGTATTGGTCCTGGTTTTGTACCTGGCGTTCTTGAAACCGATATCATTGATGAAATTGTTCCTGTAAAGGATGAGGATGCAGGCAGTACCTTATTGAAATTGGCTCGTGAAGAAGGTATTTTTGCAGGTATTTCTTCAGGTGCAGCTACTTGGGCTGGTTTGGAACTTGCTAAACGTCCTGAAAACAAGGGAAAAACCATTGTAGTTATTTTACCTGATACCGGTGAAAGATACTTGTCTACTGAATGGGTATTCCAAGAATTATACGATGCCTACGATGATTCTGTTTTCCCATCTAATTAGATTTAATTTTTTATTTAGTTAATTTTAATTAATTTTTATTAATTTTAATTAATTTAAAAATTATTTTAATTAATTTTTATTAATTTAAAAATTATTTTAATTAATTTTTCATTTGATTTTATTCTAATTCATTTTTTTATTTATTTTAATTTTATTCATTCATTATTGTTTTTAAAATTCAAGGATTGTTTTTATGGTGGAATTATTAGCTCCTGCTGGAAACTTCATATCACTTAGAAGTGCATTGGAAAATGGTGCTGATGCTGTTTATATTGGGCTGGAAGAATCCAATATGAGAATAAATGCAAGCAACTTTTCCCTTGATGATATAAAGGAAGCAAGTAGGATAACAAAGGAATACGATGCTAAATTGTATGTTTGTGCAAATACCATAATGAAGGATGATGATGTTGAAAGGTTAAGAAAGCAATTGCCTTATATCAGTGAATATGGTGCAGATGGAATCATTTTATCTGATTTGGCATTGATTGATCTTGTTTTGGAAAATAATCTTGAACCACACATAAGCGTTCAGGAAAACACCACCAATTTCTATTCCTTAAAGGCCCTTGAAAAGCTTGGAGTCAAAAGGGCAATCCTTTCAAGGGAATTGTCTCTGGATGAGATTCGGGAAATTATAAGAAAGCTTAAGGAAAGCGATTCCAAAATAGAGACTGAAGTTTTCATTCATGGAGCAATGTGTATGGCCATTTCAGGCAGATGCTTTTTAAGCTATGGTCTTTATGGCAGAAGTGCAAACTGTGGTGATTGTCTTCAGCCCTGCCGAAAGGAATGGAAACTTGTTTTTGAGGAAAATGATAATGACAATGTAACAAACACCGCAGATTGTGAGGATGAATCATTCATAATCACCCAATCCTATGATGAGACCTATAGGACAAATTTCTTCTCTCCAAAGGATATGGCATTGATTGAGCATATTCCAGAACTTATTGAATCAGGAATAGATTCCTTTAAGATTGAGGGAAGGGCTCGCTCTCCAGACTATGTGGCTGCAGCTGTAAAGGTCTATAGGCAAGCCATTGACTTGTATTATGAGGATGGTGAAAATTGGAAATTCAATCCTGAATGGATGGAAGAGCTTATGAAGGTCTTCAACCGTGGTTATGATACAGGTTTTTATTTTAATGTTCCATATGAGAAAAGTGAGGATAACCAGTCAAAATTCATAAAGAAGGACATTGGAAAGGTTGTTAATTATTATAATAAAATCAAGGTTGCAGAATTCAGGATTTGGGACGATTTGGCTATTGGCGATGAGATTATGGTTCAGGGTCCTACAACAGGTTCAATAACTCATATTGTTGATTCAATGCAGATAGATGGAAAAGCTATTGAAAAAGCTGAAAAGGGGTCTAATGTTGCTGTAGCTATTGAAAACAAGTTGAGAGAAAGTGATTACGTTTATAAGTTGATTCCCCGTGAGGAAAAATGAATTTAATAATTTGAAGTTTTATTATTTTAATTTAATTTTTATTTTTAAATTAAATTTTAATAATTAGATTAAATTTTTATAATTAGATTAAATTTTTATTTTTAAATTAAATTTTTATATAAATTTCACAAAAAATTATCTATGATGAAATATTTAAATAATGTTTAATAATTTATAATTCTTATATTTCAAGTATTGTTTTAATTAAAGATTTTGGTGTAATGATGGAAAAGCAGAAGAAAATAGCTATCTATGGTAAAGGTGGTATAGGTAAAAGTACTACAGTAGCTAATATTGCAGCTGCATATAGTGAGGCTAATAAGAGGGTCATGGTTATTGGCTGTGATCCTAAATCAGATACTACAAGAACCCTTTGCGGTAAAAGAATACCTACAATCGTAAATACCTTGAAAGATAACAGAAATCCTGAACTTTCAGATTTGGTTTTTGAAGGATTCAATGGCATCAAATGTGTTGAAAGCGGAGGTCCGGAACCTGGTGTAGGCTGTGCTGGACGTGGTGTTATTGTGGCTATGAAACGTTTGGAGAATTTAAATGCTTTTGATGAGGATTTTGATGTAATTATCTATGATGTTTTAGGTGATGTTGTCTGCGGAGGTTTTTCTGTACCTCTCAGGGAGGATTATGCTGATGAGGTATTCATTGTATCTTCAGGAGAATATATGTCATTATATGCTGCAAATAACATTTCCAAGGGTATTAAAAAGCTTAAGGGAAACCTTGGAGGCATAGTCTGCAATTGTAAGGGAATTGAGAACGAGGAAGATATTGTTAATTCCTTTGCAGAGGAGATTGGAACTCAGGTTATTGGAGTAATTGGAAGAAGCAATCTGATTCAAAGAAGTGAATTGGACGCCAAGACAGTTGTTGAATATGCTCCCGGGTCAAAGGAAGCTGAAGATTACAGAACTTTGGCAAATGAGATTTTTGAAAATGAAAAATATTTCACTCCAGAACCAATGGAAGACGAAGACTTTGAGAATTTCTTCAAATCCTTTTTAGATTAAATATTTTTTATTTTTAAGTTTTTTAATATTTTAATTATTTTTTAATTTTTTAATTATTTTT
>NZ_CALCYR010000114.1 GCF_937906425.1 uncultured Methanobrevibacter sp.
TTCCAGCCTTCTTTCCTATGACTATGCCTTGATCGCTTACTTCTGCTATTTCATTGTCAGAAGATGACCACAAGAGTAGCTTGTTTGTAGTATTATCAGGAAGAATTGTAGCATGTAATTCCTCGTAACCACCAACTTTAATATCCATCTTGTGTTTGTTGATATACAATTCCTTGGCTGGTTGTACAACGCTCACTACACATAGAGCCTCGGAGCCTCCGTCAACAGCTGTAGCCTTAATCGTGCAAGTCCCGAGTTGTAAGCCAGCTATACGTCCATGTTCATCAACAGAGGCGATGTCGTTATTACTAGAACTCCAAATCACTTCGTTATCACTCGTGCCAAGAGGAAGAGTTTCAGCAACTAACTCTTCGCTCTCTCCCAAATTGATGTCAAGTTGACGTGACGATAAGTCAACTCCTGTCACATGCTCAAAAACTTCGACGTGACATGTATCGGCTATTGTTTCGTCCATTTCTGAACACACGATAATATCCGTTTTCCCATACCCTTTTGCTCTTACCATTCCATTATCAGTAACCTCTGCTATGTCTTGATTACTGCTTTTCCAAGTAAGTCTTTTAAAGTATGCATCTTGTGGAATAATAGATGCAAACAGATTCACCTCATCGTCTCTGTATAATCTTAGGTCATTTTTTGTTAAGTGTTACCTGAGTTGGAGGAGCCATCTCCATTATAACCTTCATTGTCTTAAACTTCGTATTCAAGTATTTTTCTTTTGTTCCCGACGGAACAAAGAGCGTGTCACCCTTTATTTCACAATAGTGGTTGCTATTGCCATTACAATCAGATATATTGACATCCTCTGGGTCTGTTATGTATGATATAAGATTTCCTCCACTTCCTACGACAATATGTTCAAGTTCCCTAATTGTTGAAGGAATGGTTATCGTTCTCGTTCCTTTATTTGAAATATGGTCTGATAGAATCCCCCACTTTATTATTTCAACTCCTTCGGGGAATTCTAGGTATAAAACTTGTTTTTCTGGTGTATTCGTATGATCTTTATATGCATCGATAACTGTGTAATTTTTCTCTACCCGTCGGATAATTAAAGAGTCTACAGCTGAATCGTGTGTATAAATAGTATTGGTGGTGTCATTGTTTGTGTTGACTTGATAAATCTTGATATATTTGGATGTAATAAGTTTTTTTAACTTAAATTTTTTTATCATTTTTTCATAAAAATTTTTTTAAATTTTTGTGCAATTGTGAAAAAATTATTTTGTGAAAAATAACATTTTTTATTTTTGAAAAATAATTTTTTTATAAAAAATTTAATTTTAATAAATTTTGAAAAATAGTTTAATTTTTAATTTTAATAATTTTAAAAAAATAGTAAGTTTCTAAATAAAAAAATTATGGAAATAAAAAAAGAGTAATAAAATTAAATTTAATTATTTAATTTTATTTAATTAAATTTAATTATTTAATTGGATTTAATTATTAATTTCATGATTCAATTAAAAGATCAATTGTCAGATAAGTTTTGAACTTCATTAAGAAGCTGGGTTAAAACTTCCTTTCCAAGTCCTTCAATATATTTTATTGATCCAGCACATTCATGTCCTCCGCCGTCAATTCCCGCTTGAGGAATCTTGTCTGCAAGAGTGATTACAATATTGTTAACATTAAATCCAAACATCTGGTGAACTGTATCAGTTGCTCTTAAAACACCAAAGTCAGGGCCATGACCTAGAGTGATGATTGGCTTGTCCTCTCCAAGGTCCTGAACGATCTTGTCGTGTACAAAACCACAGGTTTTTCCAGGTGCAGGGAATGTAAACTTGTGAGCGTATTTTTCAACGTCCAATACATTGAAGTAAATTCCATTTTCCAATTGAATCTGCTTGATATTAGGCAATGCAGCCTTCATCTGGGTGTCGACACGTTTCAAGTATTCCTTATACAATGCCTCAACCATCTTTTCATGCTTATCTATATTGTCAACACCTAATATTGTGTCAATAATGCCTCTACCATTCATGAATCTAAGGAAGAAAGCCTCAAAGTCAATACATTCAGCAATTTTCTTTAATTGCTCTCTTGAATATCCCTTTTCAGCTGCAAGTTCAACATATTGTTCCACCTCATCAGCCTCTGCATGGTCTCCCAATACAGCAATTCCAGGCAAGTGCTTAATCAGTTCAGTGACTTCCGGATTTATGATATGTGCAACCTCTGTAGCAAGTGCCCCTGCAGTGATTTGTGAATCCCCTCCAACAAGGTATGGGTTTACATGGGTGTCAACATATTCGTCAACAGTCACTGTTCCGCCAACTATGTCTTCAGCTTTTGATTCCACATCTCCTGAAACGGTTTCACCGCTTCTTAATGTTTTTGTAATCAGGTCTCCAGGTGAGTGGTGGTCAATAACAACAATTTCAATGTCATATATTTTAGCCTGCATCAATGCAACGATATCCTCTTCAGTGGAACCGTTGTCCAAAAGAACAATCAATGGCAATTTTTGACCATGCCTATCCAAGTCTTCAAGTGCAAATGATAAATCCTTTACAACATCCTCTAATTGATAGAATGGTGCCTTACTTGGAGATCTTTTAAAGTAATGGTATTCTGCATCATTGTCTGGATTATGTTCCTTTAAAAGAGGAATTACAGCCTTTTCCATTGCAACTCCTGCACAGATACCGTCTGCATCTGCGTGGTGTCTTACAAGAATGCTTCTTCCATCAAGAATTGCTCTTCTAATTACTTTTGCAGCTTCTCTCATTTTTGGCTTTAACCTATCCAGGACAGGGCTTGTAATAAGGAAGTCAATATCTTCAGGTTCTGCTCTTTCATCCAAAGCCTTGTCAATGATTTCCCTCATAGCCTCAGCCTTGAACTCATCCAATTTTTCAATGCTTTCAGATTCGATTTGGATTTCGCCATTGTGCTTGTTGACTTCTCCAACCACTTCAACAATGTCTCCAACATCAATTTCAGGATACATTCTCACTCCAGGCTCATTAAATGCTGCAGCCCAAGTGATTGAAGTTTCATCTGTAATTGTAAATATGGTCGGTCCTGAAGTTTGCTGTACTTGAATGACCTCACCATAAATCTTGACAATGCTTTTAAATGCATCCTCAAGGGTATCGATTTGAGTTCTCTTGATGTCTTTTGTAAGTTTTCTGATTACATATTCTCCCTTGTGAATATGTGCAGGGATCATGTCAACCTCACGTTTTCTTTCCTTGATTTGGCTGATTCTGACGATTATATAATCTCCTACCTTACTGTGGGAGTTTCTGGTTCTCATCAATCCCCAAACCTGGTTGTTTAAACTTACAAAGATACCATATCTTTCAACTCTTGTAACCTTTCCTCTGTAAAGTGAATTGATTTCCAAATCACTCATGTCGCATAATCCATCCAATTCATATACGATTTCCTTACCTTCAATATTGGATTCAACTTTAACTGCTTGTGGTTTTTCCAATTTTTCCTTAAGTCTTCTGACTTTTTCTTCCTGTTCTTTTTCATAACATTCCTTACAGTATTCCTCATTGGAATTAATTTCCTTACCACAAGTATTGCATACAGTAATTTCACCAGTTCCGCCGCAGTGGGAACATTCTTCCAAAACATCTACTGTTCCTTTTCCATCACATGCTTCACATGGAATGTCTTGGTCTGCATCAAGGTCAAATCTTGCTCTTGCATTGTTGTTTACTCCCTTGAAATGGCCTTTCATTTCAAAGGTGTCTATATAACCAATTCCATCACATGCTTCACAGGTCTTTGTATCCACTGGTATTGAACCGGCTCCTTTACATTTAGGGCATGTTTTTTTCATTATTTCATCTCTTGATATATGGTTTTTCTTTATTTGTAATAAATTTAAGTTCAGATTTCTAAATAAATTTAAATATTATTCTTTTTCAATTCAGTTAGGTTTTTCATAAAATTTCTTGTTCAATTTGATTATATGATTTTAAATAATTCCAGCTTTCTTAAAGAGTTCTGTATTATTGTCCACAATTGCATTTCTTTGATTTTGAAGGATTACAGCCTGGTTCATCAGTGAATTTGCAGATGTGGCATAGCTGTTTCCAGAACTTATGTCATTATTTGTATAATATTGCAAAGCAAGGTAAAGTTGATCACTTGCCTGTTTTTTAAGTGAAACCTCTTCTTTAATCAAATCGATATAATCCTTGTAAACACTTTCATTGAGACTGTTTTCATTTTCTTCAATCTCTTGGATTTGGATTGAAGCGTCATCAAATTTGTCTTTTGCAATTTGGATGTTTTGGCTTCCGCTGGAATAGTCACGACTGTTGATAAAGTTTATCGCTGAATTATAGTCATTGTCCCCTTCGCTAATATCCGTATTCAATTCTTTTAGGTTATTGTTGATATTATCGATAGGGCTGTTAATACATCCGCTTACTGCTACGACGGCTATCAATATTAGAGCAATTAAAAATATATTCTTTTTCATGTTATCTTAGGTTTATATTTATTTTAAAATTGAATTTTTATAAAGACTTGTTTCACTATTTGATTAGATATAATATTAATAATTTATTTTTCATATTTAATAAAATTAATTAATAGTTTTTATTTTTAATTTTTTTTATTTTTAATTAAATTAATCAATTCTAAAAGGTTTCTATAATTTTTAAGTATTCCTATTTTATAAACTTAATCAATTTTAAAAAGGATTTGATTTTCAAAGCTTAATTTTTATCTTTTCAAATAAAAATCATCTATTAATTTTAATCCTTTTTATTATGTAAAAAAAGAAAATGATTAGAAAATTCTCATTATTTTAATGATAATGATTATTTTTATTTTAAATTTATTTTGGCTTTGTATGTGTTTGGTGTTTGTTAATTTGTTTATTATTTAAAAAAAGTATAAAATGATTAAAGAATTTCTTTAATCATTGTAAAAAAGTATTATTTAGAAAAATAATACTTAGGAATGCCATAATCCGTGGATGTTACAGTATTCAATAGCTTTAACGTCTTCCACTTCAGCATCAATATCAAATACGGCTTTTGGTTCTTCACCAGGGTTTAAGTTAGCACGGAATACTTGATCTCCTACAATTAATTCAACGAAATTGATGTAGTGTTCCTCTTCCATTGGGTGTGGTACTTCTCCCATTGTAACAACGATTTTTCCATCTTCCTTAGTGATTACAGGGATGTGTTTTACTCCACCTTCTTCTAATTGTCTAGGTTCTAAGTGTTCCATTGCTTCTCCACAACATTGGATGTCACAAGTACCTTCTCCAATTCCTTCAACCATGTTTCCGCATGTATTACATCTGTAAATTTCATTAATTTTTACCATTTATATTGCCTCCTTTAGGTAATTAATTCTACTTTGATTTAACTAATATATATAATTTTATATATTTCAAACAGTTTATAAAATTAAATTTACTTTTTATTTTTTTCATTTCTTTCACGAGTTTAAACTATCATTTTATTTTCACTTATTTTCACTTATTTTCACTTATTTTCATTTATTTTCATTTATTTTCATTGGGGTTTGCTGTTTTTAATATTCTTTCTTTTTACTTATTTTTCACTTATTTTCATTAGTTCCATATATTACAAACTTTTTATAAAATTGTATTTGCTTTTGTTTTATTCATTAATTGGATTTAATTAATTGTTTTTTTGATTTTCTTAAAATTATTTCTTTAAATTCTATTTTTTTATAATATTTCATTTATTTTGTTAATATTTTTATTAATTTTTTAATTAAATTAACAAATATATTCTATAACTTTTTATATTATGGAATAAATAAATATAAATTAAGATTAATTAAATTTCATTATTTAAATTAAAATCTGATTTTTTTAACTTGATTATTAAGCTTTGATTTTTTATTCGGATTTTAATTCTTTTGAAATTTAAAATTTGATAAATAATAAGACAGCACTATTTGAAAATCTAAAATTAAAATCTAAAATCTATTAAAATTAACTATAGTGCTTATATTAAGCGATGTGAGTTTATGAGTTTAATTATTGCTTATGTAGGAAAGAAAGGTTGTGTAATGGCCGGAGATAAGAGAAGAATTGCTTATTTTGGTTCTAAAGAAGAACGTGAACTTCTAGAACAGGAAATATACTCCGGTGAAATTAAAAATGATGAAGAATTGTATGCTAGAGCCGAAGAGCTTGGCATCAGTTTAAAAGTTACTGATGATGCCTGTAAAGTCAAATCAGTTGAAAATGTTGCAGTAGGTGAAGTCAGTTCAAGAGGAACTACTGAAACCAAAAGAAAAAGAATCTACGGTACCACAAATGGTTTCCAGATAGTGGAACTTACAGGTTCTGAAATAATCAGTGTAAACAAGGGAGACTCTTCAATTATCGTATTCGGTAATAAGGTTACCAAATCAATGGCTAACAACTTATTGAAGGATAAATGGAAAGCCAGCTTCAGCCTAAAATATATGGGGGATATCTTTGGCGATATAATTGAGGAAATATCTAATAAAACTCCTTCCTTAGGTAAAAAATATGATGTTGTTATCCAACAGAATAATTTGCCAAAGGGCAGTGTTCAGGATTACATTTCTGAAGTTGTTGAAAGGGATGTAAATCTCTTGGCTAAATTCAGGGCTAAACTTCAGGAAGATTTATTAAAACAAAATGAGGAGATTAAATTAGCTTCCACCATTATTGATGAAGGTTCTATCGGGCTTATTGATTCAATCGACGGAAATGTCATTGAAGTCAAGCTAAATCCTGATGTTAGAGCGTTTGACATTAATTGGAAATTACTAGCAATACCTGGCCAAAACGTATTGATGTTTGTTGATGATGAAGAAGGTTTGGAATTAGGTGATGAGGTAGTAATTGAAAATGAAGTTTTATGCGTTAAAAAGAACAAGGCTAATTTAAAATGTGATATTATTTTATGTCATCTTAAATAGTTGTTGAATTTTAAGAGATTATTTGAGGTGATTTAGTGAAATTAATCTTTTTAGGTTCTGGCGGTGGAAGATTCGCCACCATCAGTCAAAAAAGGATGACTGGTGGTTTTAGAATAGATAATTTCGGCGGCAAGAATTATCACGTTGACCCCGGTCCTGGCGCATTGGTCAGATCCTATCAATTTGGCGTAAACCCTACCAAGATTGATGGAATATTTATTTCCCATTCTCATACTGATCATTATAACGATGCGGAAATTCTTATTGAGGCAATGACTCGTGGGATGACTAAGAATAATGGAATAATCATGGGAAGTACAACTGTTTTTGAGAAGTATAAACGTTGGGGTCCTGCCCTTTCCACTTATCACAAGAGCAATTCCAAAAACTTGATGCTGACTCCAAACAAGATAAAGAAGTTTCCAAATTTTTCAATCAAGGGAACTGAAACCAGGCATGGCGATCCAACAGGTGTAGGTTTTCAGATGGAAGCCAATGATTTCAGAATCTCATACACTGCAGACACTCGTTATTTTGATGAATTGGCTAAATATCATAAGAATGCTGACATTTTGATTGGAAGTGTTTTAAGACCTGGTGAAAAGTCAATCAAGGGACATATGTGTACTCAAAACTTTATTGACTTGGTTGATGATGTTCAACCTAAGCTTGCGGTAATGACTCATTTCGGTTTCAAGATGATTGCTGCAAATCCTGTTGAGGAAGCAATATCAGTCTTTAGAAAAACTGGTGTTAGAACATTGGCTGCCTTTGATGGAATGTGTGTTGACATTAATGAAAAGAATCCTGAAAGGTCTCGCATGATTAGACTTAAGGACAGATTCGCCGCACGTTTAAAACCAGAAGAGGTTTATTCTTTAAAAGGAGAATTTAGGCCAAATTCAAATAAGAAAAATAAAAATAGGAATTATAATAATTTTAATAAATAAATTAGGGATTATAATTCTTTTTTTAAATTATTATTCTTTTTTAGCTTTTTTTTAATAATATTTTTTTTAATTTTTTAAACTTTTTTCTTAAATAATTTAAATTTAATTT
>NZ_CALCYR010000115.1 GCF_937906425.1 uncultured Methanobrevibacter sp.
TTTAAATTATAATTAAAATTAATAATTTAATTAATAAAATTAATAATGTCTTTAGTTATATTTAATAATCTAATCAAATTATTCCATTAACTATATATTATTAGTGGTGTCAGAAAAATTATCAAAGAGAAATATTAATAATAACTTAAATCTATATACAAGTAAATCAAAATAAATTTGGGTCTCTTAGACCATGTTTGGATTTTGTTCGTCAATTCTGATTCTATTAATAGTCGAATTATCAACAGATGCGGCAGTTCCTGCAGATTTCGAAGCGAAAGCACCAGTTTTAATAAGAGCAATTAAAGCACCAATAATACCAATAACGACAACACTCGCAATAACAATACCAGCAATAGCACCTCCACCTAATCCAGAAGAATTTTTTCTGTATCTTGTTGTTTGAATAGCTTTATTACCTCCATCATTGGTAGTATTTTGTTTTGGTGGAACGTAATTATCATCACTTATTGCACAGGCAAATTGAGAAGGAGCAGTAGAATCATTAGTTATTTTGAATAAAGGAGTTGAATCAGTTTCATTATAGACTGTTTGAGGAGAAATAATAATTTCAGAAACATCAAAGGATTCAGTATTATCGCAATTTAATGTTAATTTTTTAGAACTTGAGTCGACTTTCATTGTGCAAAGACCATTTGAATCAGGAGTAGCAAAAGGTATCTTAATTTCATGTTTAACACCAGACTCTTTTAATTCACCAGTATAATCAGTATAATTTGCTTCGATAACATATTGACCATAAGTTGAGCAATTATTTGATTTTATATCGGTTATTGTTACCGAGGGTAAATTATCGAAATCTTTCAAGGTATCTATTTTTGAATAGTCTAGAGTTAGATTTTTATCTATGATTATTTCTTCAGGAGCTCCTGCGATTTGATCGTCTTCTAACTCAGTTGAGACTGGATTAAGTTCTTTACCATCGTCATTTGAGCAATCTAATGCGACTGAATTTTCAGTTTGGGCATCTGATTTTGGAGAACAAGAGACTGATATTGGTTCGTCTAATTCAAGAGTTTCTAAATTTCTTCTTCTATTTTGCTCAACGGTTAATGTTACATTTATTTTTAATACTAATGATGAGAATGGATTTTTGAACTCTTTTCTAGTTAAGGCTAAGAAGAATAATCCAGAATAACCGGCAGGTCTACCAAGTTGTAAGAAAGTGAAAGGGGCAAATTTTCTTTGTCTAGCATGTTCTTTTTTAATTTCGTTATAATCAAGACAATTTTGTCCTTCAAGAGTTAGTTGCTTTTGTTCTATATATAGCATTTCCAAACGTTTCTTTTTTATTAATCTTGGTTCGATAAGTAAATTAGTGAATTTAAGTCTTCCTTTAACTTTTTGCATTTTGCAAGTTATTGTAGCAACAGCATTAGCTTCAGCACTTTCGACAGTACATTTAACTTTTGTTTTTGGGAAAGAGAAAGGTAATTCAAAGGTCATTTCTTCTTTTATTGCTTGTGAGAATTTTCCTTCGATTTTTATTTTTCCTTTCTTAGAGCATTTATTGAAATTCATACTTTCGATAGTAAATGTTGGTGGAACTTTAATTTTATTTTCTTCGTCTTTAAAATCGATAACTTGACTTAATGGACTATCCGAACTTTCTTTAATGGCTACATCAGTTAGAAAAGGGCTTAATTCTTCAAGCGTCACTTCTTCACATCCTCCAATATTTTCATTATATGGTGATACTACTAAATCTTCTGGTTTTACTTCTTCACCCTTTTCTAAAGCGACTTCGCAATAAAAATCAGCTTGAGTCTTTGTACCTTTAACAGCATTTACTGCTTTTTCTAATGTACATGTGGCATTTTTTTCTTTTTCTTCATTGTTAATAATTACAATAACCTTTATTTGAATTTCATAACCTTGCTTTAAATTATTATTGACAAAAGCAGCAAAGAAGAATCTTAAACCATTACCACCTGCTTTTTGTTCAATGTTACTTACTTGACGGAAAGATATATCTACTTTGATTTTTTCTTCGGCTTGTATTTCTAAACCATTTTCACATTTGATACCAGTTTGATTTACTTTTTTTAAAATAAATAATTCTTCATCTCCGTCAGTTATTATTTGTTGTTCGATCATTACTGAACCTTCTAATTGTTCATCAGCAATACATTGAATACCATCAGCTTCCAAAGAACAAGTCATTTTAGCTTCCGGAGGGAATGTTAAAGGTATAGAGAATTTATTTAAGACGTTTATGTCTTTCTCAAATTTTCCTTTAAGTAAAAATTTACCATCTTTATTACATGTTTGAGTTTCTAATGATTCAAATTCAAATGATATAGGAACTTCAGTTTTTTTGGCATCAGATAATTCTCCATTTGTAATAGCTTCGTCGACTAAGGCTGGATTAAGAAGTATTTCGTCTTCAGATGGAATACCTGCGATTTCTTCTGAACTATTAAGTCTTAAACCACTATAAACTATTTTTGGGTCTACGGTCAATTCACATTTGAAGCTGGCTTGTTGAGTATCTCCTTCCTTGACTTCAACACTTTCTTCAAGTTTGCATTCAATTTCTGTTGCTGTATCTTCCATTCCTTCAGTAGTAATTAAATTAAATAATAATTTGATCTGATGTGGAGCAGTCAAACTTTGAGTAATTAAAGCAAAGAAGTTGAATGATATAGTACCAGGTTCAAAAACAAATCCATTAATTTGTCTGAAAGTAATAAATATTGCAAGTTTTACTTCTGCTTCTTTTTTTTCTTCTTCAAGATCTGGAGAATCAGTAATTGTTTCATTTGGACCAATTGGATTCTTAGTTCCTGGTTCTTGTTGATTAGTATTTTCAGGATTTGTACCATTTGTTCCTTGATTTGTTCCAGCTTGTTCGGTTGAATCTTCTCCTACTTGTTCAGAGCCTTCATCGGAGACTGCATTGTCTGATTCTTTATCAGTTGATCCTGATTCATCAGTGGATGATGATCCAGCGTTATCACTTTCTTTATCAGTTGATCCTTCTTCATCAGTGGATGATGATCCAGCGTTATCACTTTCTTTATCACTTGATCCTGATTCATCAGTGGATGATGATCCAGCGTTATCACTTTCTTTATCACTTGATCCTGATTCATCAGTGGATGATGATCCAGCGTTATCACTTTCTTTATCACTTGATCCTGATTCATCAGTGGATGATGATCCAGCGTTATCACTTTCTTT
>NZ_CALCYR010000116.1 GCF_937906425.1 uncultured Methanobrevibacter sp.
GAGATTTTTTTAATAGCTATTTTCAGGGTTTTTTTTTAATAGCTATTTTATTTAATTTTAAAGAATTTCATAGCATTTTTAAACGCTACCTTGTCAATCTCGTTTTTTGGATATCCCAGTCTTTTTAAGGTTCTGACGGTTTTTGGAAGGGATAATGGATCTGAAGGCTTATTGCTTATGTCACTGTTTAATAAAAATCTGTCAAAACCGTAGTTGTCCACTATTTTAATCGCCTCTTCAACTTCCATTTTTTGAGGTTGTACTGTTAATCCAATCATGCATTCCTCATCAATCAGCTCTTCGATTGTCTGGAGGTTAATGTGGTCTATTACAACAAGTTTCGGGTCAATGTTTTCAAGAACAATTGATTTGATGTCTTTAAGAACTTCCAATTTGTTTTTTCTTGGAGTGTGGATAATCACTTTGGATTTAGTCTCTTCTGCAAGTTCCAATTGTTTTTTAAATACTTCCTTTTCCAAATCAGTATTTTCATCAAGCCCAATTTCTCCAATAGCTATTATTTTATTTGTTTCAATCCATTTTCTTAATTGTTTAAAGATTTTTTCATTATTTTCAAGTGCATTTGCAGGGTGAATTCCAAGTGCCACTTTTAAATCAAGACCATATTCTCCAGCTCTTCTTGGTTCAAAGTTTAAAATTCTGTTTAAATGATTTAAAAGTATGTCTGGATTGTTGTTAATTTTATATGGGTAATATGAGCAGGTTATTGCAGTATCCACTCCACTAATAAACATTTTATCAAAGTCTTCACTACTTCTAGCATCAGCATGCATATGTGTATCAATCATTTTATCACTCTTTTTTCTTATTGTTTTTATCTTTGTTCTTTTTAGTTTATTAGTTTATTTTTATTGTCTATTTTTATTTTTTAATTTTTTCAATATTCTTTTAAATTTTCCCTTTTTTGAATTTTTACATTTATTTGAATTTTTATATTTTTTTTAAATTTTATTATTTTAAAGCAATATTGTTCTAAAATTGTAATATTGTTTTATTTTTGTAATATTATTTGAGCAGTTGCTAATATATTTATATAGTAGTTTGAATAGAATATAAGTGAAGTATACTATCTGTTGTTCATTTTTTAAAAAAAATGTAATTTTCAAGAATTTTGATAATTTTCAAAAGAAATGTGAAATTATGTTGAGGTAAAAATTGAATGAAATTATTTATTTGATATTAAGTTTGTTTTTTAAAAAAACATTTATTGAATTTTTAAACTAATAATCTCTTAAGTTAAATTTTATTTTTACTATCCATTTAATGAAATTGACTTTTGAATAGTTTTAAGCGGATTTGAATTCCAGTTTTGGCTTTGAATTTTAATTTTAAATCTTTGACTTTAATTGATATTTTGAGGTTTAATTTTTAATTCTGGGCTTATTTATTTAGTTTTAGGTTTAATTTTTAATTCTAGGCTTATTTATTTAGTTTTAGGTTTAATTTTTAATTCTAGGCTTATTTATTTAGTTTTAGGTTTAATTTTTAATTCTAGGCTTATTTATTTAGT
>NZ_CALCYR010000117.1 GCF_937906425.1 uncultured Methanobrevibacter sp.
AATTAATTTTAAAATAATCTTAAAAAAATTATGAACATTTCTATATAAATTTTAAAAAGCTTTAAATACTATGCCTGTAATTATTTATTGAATAATTTAAAATAAAAATTAATTTAATTTAAATTGTTTAAGGCAAATTAGAGATTAAATTATTAATTAAATTTTAAATTGTTTAAGCTAAATTAGAGAATAAAATATAAATTTTATTTATTTAATTTAATTTAATTTTAATTCATTAAATTGTTTAAAGAAAAATAATATACATATTGGGTTTTTTTAAAAAACTTTAAATTCTATGATGATATAATTTTAATTAAATAAATTTATAGGGGGATAAAATGAACAAGATTTGTTATAATTGTGATAAAGTTTTTGTCAACTCCGATGCAGAGCATTGCGTTGAATGTGGAAAGAAGCTTTATGATGTAATTAATGATGATGAATTGTATGAAAAACTCAATTCAACAAGTCCTGAAACCTTGAAAGCATTCTATTCAATCTTAGGTTCCACCAAGCAAGACATTGACTATGTGCTTAAATGCTATGATAAGAAGGACATTGTTCTCTCACTTGATGAGGCTTATGAAAGCATGGAATTCCTTAAGTCTCTTGATGACTTGGATGATTATACAGTAAAATTCCTTTATGTAAACTTCAAGCTTCCAAGGGAGTGTTCAAGCAGAAGCTCACGCATTGAATACTTGGAAAATGAAATCTCCGTTTCAAGCCTAAAGTATGGAATAGCTCTTGCAAGGGAAAAAGAAGATCTCTACAAAAAATTAAATTCCCTTCCAAAGGATGTTTTTGAGGAGCTTCTTTCATGTCTTGATATGGATGATGAGCTTCAATACAAATATGAAAAGGTAATATATGCAATAATCAGCAATGATGAGGAATATATACTCAATCACCTTGATTCAATAAATTCCAGAAATTCAATTAAAAAGTCAGTTTCCGCTCTTAAAAAGTCTGAATATGAGCTTTTGATTGATGATTTGGACTCTAGGAATGATGATTTAAGCAAGAAGGAGACTATTGAATATATATCCCTAAACTATTCCTATGAAATGATAGAAGAGAGAATTTCCCGCATCAAGGAGAAGATTGCTTTCAAGGATGAGTTGAAAAAGCTTGATAAGGAGAATTTCTCACTATTGGCAAGTTCATTGGAGCTTAAGGATGATACTAAAGCCAAACAAATCAATTACCTTATCTCAAACTATGAGATTGATGAGCTGAAAAGCAAAGTGGATGAGATAGTTGAAAAGTCCAGGCTTCGAAAACAACTGGATGAGATGGATGTTGAGCCATTCAGCTATCTATTCAACAAGTATGGCGACTTGAACCTGGCACTGATCAAGGATGAGAAAATCGATTATCTTCTTAAAAACTTGGATGTTGAAGAGCTTGAATATGCAATCAGCGAGGCCCTTGAAACCTTTGAGATTAGGGATATGCTTTCCTCACTTGATGATGAGTTTTTAGAGGAACTCTTCAAGTTATATGATTTCTCCAAAAAGGGCGTTTCAAAAGAAACCAAGATCCGCAGCCTTGCAATAAATTTCACAAGGGAACAAATCGACAATAAGATAGATATTGCAAAGGACAAGATTGCCCTTAAGGGGGAATTGAATGACTTGGATGATTATATCTTCAGGTTTGTCTCTTGCCTTAAGAGCAAGGATTACAGCTCAAAGGATTTGATCATTGATGATATTGTTTACAATAATTCAAGACTGAGAATCTATGATGAAATAAAGGCAATCGAATCCAATCTTGACAAGTATAAAAAGCTTGATGAATTGGACTTTACAAGATTTAAATTGCTTGAGGAACAAGTGGTATTTCCTGAAGGGTGCATAAGAAGGGATTCCAAGATAAGCTATCTTGCCCAAACAAAGTCAATGGATCAAATTGACTATAAGCTGGACAAGATTGAAGCTTATGTTAATGAAATCCGTGAAAAGCTGTCTGAAAACGATTATGTCTATGAAAGGATAGTAAGGGACATTCAAATTCCTGAAAACCTTGAAAGGGATGAGAAGATAGATTACTTGATAGCCAATATTTCCAAAAGCAGTTTAAGACTTAGAATTTCTTATTATGAAACTGAAAATGAGGTAAGAAAAACTGTTAATGGAATATTGTCCTTTGACATAAATGATTTGTCTTGCCCTAATTGCGGCAAGTTCATTGGATTTAGAGACAAGTATTGTAAACATTGTGGCAGTGAGTTAAAATAGTTTTTAACTCATTATTTTATTTTTAAATTCTTTTATAAGGATTTTTTATTTTTTTTATTTAATTTTAATTCTTTTTTAAAGGATTTTTTTCATTTTACTATTTTTTTTAACTTTTTAATTTTAATTCTTTTTTTAATTTTTTACTATTTTTTAAAATTTTAATTTAAATTTAATTCTTTTTTAAAGGATTTTTTTAAAAATTTTACTATTTTTTTAAAACTTTTATTAAATTTAATTCTTTTTTCTGAAAAGTTTACCATTTTTAATGTATAGTTTACCTTTTTTTACTATTTAACTTATAATTCACTATTTTTTTGAGATATTGCTTTCAAATTGTAATTTATTTACTAAATAAAACAAAAATATTTATATATTGCTAAAAACAATAGATTATCAAAGAGTTAATGATTTTAGGGAGGTGTTAAAAAACATAAGCGAGATGATTAAATGAAATTCAAATGGTCAGACTTGTGGAATGTAGGTGAACATTTAAGAAAATACTCTAAAAAAGAAGAATTTCAAAGGTCTGCAGTAGGAAGATATTATTATGCTTGTTTTTTAACTGCAAGAGATTACTATGAAGCTGAAAATAAGAAACCTTTAGTTAAATTTGATTCCCATAACACTTTAATAAAATTTTTTATAACTTCTTATGAAAAAGATCATAACGAAATAGGTAGAAAATTAATAATTTTAAGAAAATATAGAAATACAGCAGATTATGAAGAGAATTTTCAAAATATTATAGTTAATAAATCACAAGAAGAATCAAAAAAACTAATAAAAATATTGGAAGGATTATAAAATGAGTTTTAGAGTAAAGGAAAGAAAATTTAAAGAAAATTTTTCAGCAGGTATAAAAAATCCTTCCATAAATTATAAACTTGGAATAAGTGAAGAGTTTAATATTGTACACCCTAAAGAAATAGAAGAGTTTATTAAAGACAAGGAAGGTTCTGTAGAGTTAATAAATAGCTCATTAGAACTTTTAAAGAAATATTTTCCAGAAGGAAAATACTCTTTAGAGTTTTATCAGGATTATGAAATACCGAATTGGAATTGGGTAGATATCTGTGTATTGGATGAAGTAAATTCTTTAGACGACAGTATGGAAATCTTTGATAAACTTTTAAAAGAATTTATTATATTAATAAATGATTATAAAGATTTAAGGGAATTTTATCATGTATTTTTGAATTAGTCCAATTAAAGCTTATTTAATTAAAATTTTATCATGTATTTTTGAATTAAATAATTGTTTGAATATATGCCAATAAATATATAAATTAATTTGTAAATAGTAATATTAAGAAAGTGATATTATGGCAGAAGATAAAGAATTAAAAATGGAAACCAAATGCTATGATGCTTCTGAATATGGCTATTTATACGGATTAAATCAAAAAATTCCGGATGAGGAGTTTGAAAAGGTCAAACCTTATATGAGAAGATTTAAAAGAATGGACTTTGTAGAAGGAAATATTAAGGTAACAGGAAGGCCAGAAGGATACAGATGTTTTGAAAAGGATGTAGCTAAAGTAGAGGAAATACTTGGAATTGAAAAAACTGTAGCTAAAAAATGGGAAAATATTGAAAATAAAATGGCTGATCCTATTAAAAAAGTTCAATTAAAGGACCAAACTTTAAATTGGCTTACAATGTTATTTAAAAATAAGGGTACACAACCTAAACAGGACCTAAGCAGATTGGCAATTCATTCCACTAAAATTTATGATCCTGCAGACGGTTTTAAAAACGGAGCTAAGGACGGTTATGGGGAATTATTTATTTACACTCCTCATGGAATGTGGTATGTAATAAATAATTGCAGTCCTGGAGCTAATCATGCATTAAATAATCTTGAAAGTAAATTTGGTGGTGCTATAGGTTTTAGACTTATGTATGATGACACTGTAGACACTCTTATTAGAATATATTCCGAAGAAAACTTATACACCGGTGAGGATTTATTCTAAAAAGAAATAAAAAATTTTAATATTTCATTTTATTTATTACAAAAAGAGAATTTTCATTATTTTAAAAAAGAAAATAAATTCATAATTTTATTTAAAAAAGATAATAAATTTAAATTTTTATTTAAAAAAAGAAAAAATAAAGAGGTTTTACCTCTTTAACTTATTTTATTTAAATTACATTGTTTAATTAATTATTCAACTGCTTTTTTTAATGCCTGATCAATGTCAGCAATTATGTCTTCCACATTTTCAATTCCAACAGACATTCTAATAAAGTCTGGACTTACTCCAGTGGTTTCCTGTTCTTCTGGAGTTAAATTGGAATGTGTAGTACTTGCAGGGTGTACAACCAATGTTTTAGCGTCACAGATATTGGCAAGGTGGGATAAGAGTTCCACATTTTCAATGAATTTCTTTCCTTCCTCAATTCCGCCCTTAATACCAAATCCAAGTACGCAACCGTATTTTCCATCAAGATACTTTTTAGCAATTTCATGGTTTGGATTGTCTTCAAGACCAGGATAGTTTACCCAAGAGACCAATTCATGATTGTCAAGGAATTTAGCAACTTCCAAAGCGTTTTCACAATGTTGCTTAACTCTTAATGAAAGGGTTTCAAGTCCTTGAAGCAACATGAATGAATTGAATGGACTTATACATGTACCTAAATCTCTCATCATCTGTACACGTGCCTTTGTAATGTATGCAGCATTTCCAAAGCTTTCTGTATAAATCAATCCATGATAACTTTCATCAGGTTCTGTAAACTCAGGGAACTTGCCATTTGTCCAATCGAAATTACCTGAATCTACAATACATCCGCCAAGAGAGGTACCATGTCCTCCAATGATCTTGGTAGCTGAATGAACAACAATGTCTGCACCATGTTCTATAGGCTTTACCATGCCTGCTGCTGAAGTATTGTCGACAATCAAAGGAATGTCATTTTTATGAGCAATTTCAGAGAGTTTTTCAAAGTCAGGAACATCAAGTTTAGGGTTTCCGATTGATTCACAATAAATTGCCTTTGTCTTGTCAGTAATTGCAGCTTCAAAAGCTTTCAAATCCTGGGAATCCACAAAATTAACTGTAATTCCAAATTTCTTTAATGTGGTTCTGAAAAGATTGTAAGTTCCGCCATAAAGGTTGTCACCTGATACGATTTCATCTCCGGCTTGAGCAATGTTTAAAATGGCAAGAGTGATTGCTGCCATACCGCTGGCCTGTGCCAATGCACCTACTCCTCCTTCAATGGCTGCCATCCTTTTTTCAAAAACATCACTTGTAGGGTTATTTAATCTTGTATAAATGTTTCCAGGAACTTTAAGTGCAAAAAGGTCTGCTGCATATTGTGCATCTTCAAATACATATGAACTGGTCATATAAATAGGTACAGCTCTTGCACCAGTTGCAGGATCTGCTTCCTCTTGACCTGCATGGATTTCCAATGTCCTATCACCATATTTTTTAGTCATTTATTTATCTCCTAATCAATTTTAATCAAAATTATGATTGTTTTTTAATTTAACTAGAATATTTTTCTTATTAAATTATAACAGTTATTTTAATTTAACAACAATAATTTTAAATTTTCTAATATATCATTTAAATTATAATCCTTATTTAATTATAACAATAATTATTTTATTCTTTTTAATTAATAACTATAATGATTTTTTTAATTTTAAAATCAATTAATAAGACTTTTTATTCTCTAAATTAAGAAATTCATACTTTCTAAATGGACTTTTCTTGAATTAATTTTTATATTATAAAATATATATCTTTAAATAGACTAAAATATATTAATAATAGATATTTTTAAAAATACTATTGATTCATAAGGGTTTTAAAAATGAAAAAATATAATTACTGTATTAACTGCGGGTTTAAATTATTCCCAGACAATCAATTCTGTCCTAATTGTGGAGTTAGGGTAGGTCATATAAAGGGTGAATCCTCAATTAATGAGGCTAATCTACGTAATTATCGTATAAAAATAAATGAATTAAAGGACAAATATGAAGAAAAGGAATTTAATGTAAAGGAATTGATAGTAAAACGTTTCCAACCACCTCAAATGACTTATTATAGGTTTATGAATGAAATTGACAATTGCAGAATACAATTCTATAAGCAGGTAGAATCTGCAACAAGCATACTTGATTTGATAGAGAATATGAGCCCCAATGTGGAAGCGGAATTAAACAATAGGATTAACAATCTAGAGGCAATTATAGAAAAGGTAGATCAATTGACTGAAGAATTGATTTTAAATATAAGTGACAGTGAAAATAAGTCTTCAGAAGAGATAAAACAATTAATGCAAGAGATGGGAGATTTAATAGATTCCATTAAGGATTATAAGTAATTAATATTATTTTTTATTAATTTAAAAAGAAATTATTTAGTTTTTTTGTTTTTAAAAAATTAAAACTATTAAATCATTTAATTTCTTTAAAAAATTAAAATTATTTAATTCATTTAATTTCTTTTAAAGAATAAAATTATTTAATTCATTTAATTTTTTTA
>NZ_CALCYR010000118.1 GCF_937906425.1 uncultured Methanobrevibacter sp.
TTTTTAAATCATTTTAAAATTTTTAAATCATTTTATAACTAATTTATTAATATTTTATAATATTTTTATTTAGTAATTTTTTTTACTATTCTTTATAATTTTATACTACTTTTTTATTAATTTTATAAATTTTTTAGTAATTTTTTTACTATTCTTTTATTAATTTCATACTATTTTTTTATTAATTTTTTTAAATATTTCCCACTTAAAAAAATTCATGATTTTTTTAATTTTATTAGTAAATTTTAGAACATTTTTCACAAATTCAAAACTTCATACTTTTATTATCAAAAGTATTACTTTTTCTCAAATACTGATTTATAATCAATATTTTTTTAAAATTGTCATTTTTCTTATTTGTTTTCTAAAAATACTAACAAATTATTAATTTTGTTCTTTTATTTTGTTTATCTATCAACGAAATAAAATTTAGGTATTCCTAAAAGTAATACTTTTTAATATTTTTTCCATTTTTAATTTTTTCTTTATTTCTAAAATGGAGAATGTATATTTTCATTTTTTCTTTTTCTCTTTCTTATTTGTCTATTTTATTAAAAATTTTTGAATTTGTCTCTTATTTTCTCTTTTAGGCTATGTTAAATTCTTATTCAAAAGTAATACTTTTTTTTGTTATTATAATAAAAAATTTTGAATCATTTCTTACTTATAAACTTTGCTATTTGATTCTTAAAAGAATGTTTATATTATATTTTGAATAAAATAATATTTGTATACCAAATAGCTGGCTATTGCAAAAAACTTGCTTTATAGCTTACTCGGTAAAAACATAAAAATTAATGTTTTTATTGGGTGGTATATTAACTCTATTTAATTAGGAGGGAAAAAATTGGCAAAGTTTGATGATAAAGTCGATTTATACGACGATAGAGGTTCATTAGTAGAATCTGATGTACCAATCGAAGCTCTAAGTCCGTTACGTAATCCTGCTATTAAAAGTATTATTAGCGGTGTTAAAAGAACTGTAGCTGTAAACTTAGAAGGTGTCGAAAAATCTTTAAAAACTGCTTCCGTCGGTGGAGCTAAATCTAAAATTTTAGGAAGAGAAATTGATCTTGACCTTGTAGGCCAAGCTGACTCTATTGCTGCTTCCTTAAAAGAAATGCTTCAAGTAACTGAAGACGATGATACTGTATCCAAAGTACTTTCTGGTGGTAAAAGGATTTTAGTTCAAATTCCAACTATCAGATTAGACTCATCTGCAGAATATTCCGTTGCTACTTTAGCTACTGCAACTGCATTAACTCAAGCTATTATTAAAGAGTTTGACGTAAACATGTATGATGCAAACATGGTTAAAGCTGCAATCTTAGGTAGATACCCACAATCTGTAGAATACATGGGATCCAACTTAAAAACCATGTTAGACGTACCACAAAAATTAGAAGGTCCTGGTTACTCTTTAAGAAACATTAAAGCAAACGACTTCGTTGCTGCAACCTTAAAAAATACTTTACAATCCACTGCTCTTGCAAGTATTTTTGAACAAACTGCTATGTTTGAAATGGGTGACGCAGTAGGTGCTTACGAAAGAATGCACTTATTAGGTTTAGCTTACCAAGGATTAAACGCAGACAACATGGTATTAGGTCTCGTACAAGACAATGCTAAAGAAGGAACTGTTGGTTCTATCGTACAAGATACCATCGCTAAAGCAGAAGCTGACGGTGTTATCGCTGTAGAAAAAGAATTAACTGATTTCAACATGTATGCAACTAATGACGCAGCTAAATGGAATGCATATGCTGCTGCTGGTTGTACTGCTGCTATTATGGTTAACGTAGGTGCAGCAAGAGCTGCTCAAGGTATTCCATCTACTATTTTATACTTCAACGACAACGTCGAATTCGCTACAGGTTTACCTGGTATTGACTTCGGTAGAGCTGAAGGTGTAGCTGTTGGATTCTCTTTCTTCTCTCACTCTATCTATGGTGGAGGAGGTCCTGGTTTATTCAACGGAAACCACGTAGTAACTAGACACAGTAAAGGATTTACTATTCCTTGTGTAGCTGCAGGTATGGCATTAGATGCTGGTACTCAACTCTTCTCTCCAGAAGCAACTTCTGGATTAATTAAAGAAGTATACAGTGAGATTGACGAATTCAGAGAACCACTCAAATATGTTGCTTTAGCAGCTGCTGATATCAAAGGTGACATCTAATTATCGAATTAATTCTTAATTAATTAAAATCTAATTTAAAATTCACATAAAATCAAATATTATTGAATTTATTGAGGTTTAATAATGGATATTGAAATATTTCCACACAGAATTTTAGGTGTAGACACTACTGAAAAATTGTTGAATGACTTGGAATCTTTAGATTCAGTTAAAAGAACTGTAATTCAAGGGCCAAGACTCCCACCTCAAGATGAGATTGACAGAATTTATGGAGATCGTAGAATCATTGAGGTAAATGGCGAAGAAATTGAATTAAAGGTTAAGACTGGTAGAATTTTCGTAGAACTTTATGAAGAAGATGCCATTGAAGAAATTAGAGACATCTGCTCTCTTCACATTGTAAATGGCTTTGACATAAATACCAGTAAAGCTCAATATATTAGAAAGCAAAGAACTGTAACTGATGATTTGAAATATGGTCAAAATACTGAAATCCCAGAGGAATTGATTGGAATTTCAGATCAACGCTCTAAATTTGATGAACATGTCTCTATTCTAAAAAAAGATAATGCGGAGTAAAAATATCCCATATTGATTGATATAATATTATTTGTTTAGGTTGATTATATGATTGGAAGATGTACTCATGTAGTGGATTGTAGGGAAACAAGAGGTCTTGGTGAAGGAGGTGGAATTGCTCAAAGAGGAACTTTCGCTGAATGTGGAAGTGATGTCTTGGCAGTTGCTATGTCTCCAGGTCGCAGACACATTACCAAGCCGGTTTGTGAAATTACTTTCGGCTTACGTGAAGCAAACCTATTAACCAGTACCATGATTTTAGATGCTGGTAGTGGTGTTCCACATGATGCTCCCGCTGGCGGAGGAAATGCATTTGGTCTAACCGATAAGGAGGTTGAGCAAATGAAAAACTTTAAGGTCATTGTGGTTCATTTAGGCGGAGTAAGAAATCATATTACCTATAAAGCTAGATTGATTTTACGTAATGTAAACAAGCCTTGCGTAATTATATGTGAATATCCTGTAGACTTTGAAGATTTTGCAAAAATCGGTGTCAAAACCGCAAAAGTTATGCCCGAAGAGGTAAAAACACAAGGTAAAATTATGAATATTGTTTCAGGTGTAATTAGGGGACAAACAGTCTCACAAGAAAAATTAGATGAGATTATTAGAAAAGTTAAATTAACATTAGGAGATGCATGATTATGGCACAATATTATCCAGGAACTTCTCAGGTAGCTCAAAACAGAAGAAACTTCGCTAATCCTGAATATGAATTAGAAGTCTTAAGAGAAATATCTGATGAAGATGTAGTAAAATTATTAGGTCACAGAGCTCCAGGTGAAGAATATAAATCTGTTCACCCACCACTCGATGAATTGGACGAACCTGATGACATTATTAGAGAAATCGTAGAACCTATAGACGGTGCAAAAGCAGGGGACAGAGTAAGATACATCCAATTTGTAGACTCTATGTACTTTGCTCCAGCTCAACCTTTCTTAAGAGCAAGATCCTATGTATACAGATACAGAGGAATTGATACAGGTACCTTATCCGGAAGACAAATTATCGAAGCTCGTGAAAGAGACTTAGAAAGAATTTCCAAAGAAATTTTAGAAAACGAATACTTCGATACCGCACGTACTGGAATTAGAGGTTCTGGTGTACACGGTCACTCATTAAGACTTGATGAAAACGGTTTAATGTTTGATATGTTAAGAAGACAAGTACTTAACAAAGAAACCGGTAATGTTGAAATGGTAAAAGACCAAATTGGTCACGAATTAGACGAACCTGTTGTATTAGGTGAACCATTAGATGAAGAAACTCTCAGAGCAAAAACCACAATCTACAGATGTGATGGTGAAGCTTACAGAGACGATAAAGACGCTGTAGAAGTATTAAATCAAATACACGTCACTAGATCTAACTTTGGTTACAACCCAGAATTATAAGGAGGTTTATTAAAATGGCTGATAAAAAATTCTTAGATGCAATGACTAAAAAGTTCAAAGAAGCTCCAGATGAAAAAACTACTACCTTCTATAATATGGGTGGTTGGACTCAATCTGAAAGAAAAACAGAATTTGTAAACGAAGGTAAAGCAATCGCTGAGAAAAGAGGAATCCCAATGTACAACCCTGACATTGGTAACCCTCTCGGACAAAGAGCTTTAATGTCTTACCAATTATCTGGAACTGACACTTTTGTTGAAGGTGACGACTTACACTTCATCAACAACGCAGCTATCCAACAAGCTTGGGACGACATTAGAAGAACTGTAATTGTAGGATTAAACACTGCTCACAACGTACTCGAAAAAAGGTTAGGTATGGAAGTAACTCCTGAAACCATTACCAACTACTTAGAAGTTGTAAACCACGCTATGCCTGGTGCAGCTGTAGTACAAGAACACATGGTAGAAACTAACCCATTACTCGTAGAAGACTCTTACGTAAAAGTATTTACTGGTGACGACGAATTAGCAGACGAAATTGATGCTGCATTCGTATTAGACATCAACAAAGAGTTCCCAGAAGAACAAGCTGAAGCTTTAAAAGCTGAAGTAGGCGGAGCTATTTGGCAAATTGTAAGAATTCCATCTGTTGTAGGTAGAGTTTGTGATGGTGGTACCACTTCCAGATGGTCTGCTATGCAAATTGGTATGTCAATGATTTCTGCATACGGACAATGTGCAGGTGAAGGTGCTACTGGTGACTTCGCATATGCATCCAAACACGCAGAAGTTATTGGTATGGGTACTTACTTACCAATCAGAAGAGCAAGAGCAGGTAACGAACTCGGTGGTGTACCATTCGGATTTATGGCAGATATCTGTCAAGCATCCAGAGTTACTGACGACCCTGTAGAATCCTCCTTAGAAGTAGTAGCTTTAGGTGCTGCTTTATACGACCAAATTTGGTTAGGATCTTACATGTCTGGTGGTGTAGGATTTACTCAATATGCTACCGCAGCATACACCGATAACGTATTAGACGACTTCTGTTACTTCGGTAAAGATTACGTAGAAGACAAATTCGGAGAATTATGTTCCGCACCTAATAACATGGACACTGTTCTTGATGTAGGTTCTGAAGTAGCTTTCTACTCCTTAGAACAATACGAAGAATACCCAGCTTTACTTGAAACTCACTTCGGTGGTTCTCAAAGAGCTGCTGTTATTTCCGCAGCTTCCGGTATTTCCACTGCATTCGCTACTGGTAATGCACAAACCGGTTTATCTGCATGGTACTTAGCACAATACTTACACAAAGAACAACACTCCAGATTAGGATTCTATGGTTACGACTTACAAGATCAATGTGGTGCAGCTAACGTATTCGCTATCAGAAACGACGAAGGTTTACCACTTGAATTAAGAGGACCTAACTATCCTAACTATGCAATGAACGTAGGTCACCAAGGTGAATATGCAGGTATCGCACAAGCACCTCACAGTGCTCGTAAAGATGCATTTGCAATGAACCCACTCATTAAAATTGCATTTGCTGATAAAAACTTAGCATTCGACTTCACTAAAGTAAGAGCAGAATTTGCTAAAGGTGCTTTAAGAGAATTCGAACCTGCAGGTGAAAGATCTATCATCATTCCAGCAAAATAAGTTTGGTGCAAAGGGAATTTAAATAAATAAGGTTTTTTAACCTTATTTATTTTTTTAATAAAAAAATTAGTTTGTTTAAAATAGAATGGATTTTTATTCAAATATTTTGGAATTAATTCAAATCTTTTGGATTCAAACTATTTTTTTAAATCCTTTTTCCAAATAAATCTTTTTTATTTTATAATTATTTTAGAAATTGTTTTTAAATTGGATTGGAATTAAATTCAATTTATTTTGATAAATAGCTTAATTTATTAGGTATTACTAAAAATAATTGATTTTAGTCAATAAAATTTAGTAAAACTTATATATTGTGTTTTAAAAAAATTATAGAATATAGATAGTTTATTATCTATGTTTTATTTAATTTAGAGTTTATTTTAATTAAAGTAGACTTGAATATTCGATTTTTATCGAATTATTTTTCTTGTGAATTGATTATTTGATTTTTAAAAAAATATGCTTTGCTTATCAAAAGCTTATCCTTATGGGTTTTATTAAAATCTTTTCATTAAGAGATTTAATAAAAGTTTATTAATCAATATTGATTCATCATCTTATTAATTATTCGTAGTTTAATTATTAAGATTTTTAGATTTATTCATCAAATATTTCATTCTTAACACTTTAAGGATTTAATCTAGCTAGATTAAAAGCTAAGTGGTTTCTTCATTGGCTTATTTGATTTATAAAATCTTTGTTTAAGTTTTGAAGTATAATCATAGAGTATAAAATTATTATAGGATGTACTGATTGTAGGGGATTTTCTATTTTTCAGTTATCTTTATGATGTTTTATATTTGAACAGAATATATCTAAAAGTGATTAAAAAAAGGGATTTAATCACTTATTTGTTTATTAAATAATTAAAATTTAATAAAATTTAAGGAGGAAAAGAAATATGGACCCTATTACATTAGGTGTTGTCGCATTGATGGGTGCAGCTGCAACCATTGCTGGTGCTGCAGAGGACTTAGAGTCTGACATCGGTTCACAAAGTAACCCTAACTCACAAGTTCAACTTGCTCCACAAATGGGACATTTACACCGTATGATAAATAAGGCAGCTTCCGGGGAACCTGTAGCATATGGATGCTGGTGTGGTATCGCAGGTACTATTGCAGCTATTGTTATGGGCGCAGGATTAACTATCCCAATCGTTGCAATTGCAATTGGTTCTACTGTTGCTGCTCTTGTTCACGCAATTTATACAGTCACATCACATATGGGAAGGATTGTTGGTCAATCTCAATTTGAACAACCATTATTTATGGATGTATTAACCCAATCCTTAGGCCCTATTGCAGCTCACGGTTTTATAGCTAGTTTCGGTATTGTAGGTATGTCTTACTTAATGACTCTTCCATTGGACGGTCTTGCACACCCATTCCCATTACCATTACTCGCTGTACTTTGGGGAATTACTATTGGTGCTATCGGATCATCTACCGGGGACGTTCACTACGGTGCTGAAAGTGAATACCAAAAATTCGATTACGGTGGAGGTACTCCTGTAGCTATCCAAGGGGATATTGTAACAAAAGCTCCACTCGGTGCAAAGAACTCTATTGATGTAGGTAACTTCTGTGCTAAATATGGTGGACCTTTAACTGGTTTCTGTTTCGGACTTATTGTCTTTATCAGTTTCTGGATTACTCTTGTATTTGGAGCTATCGGTGGACAAATTGCAGGTATTATTATCGTTGTTTTATTAATCATCGGTAACTACTTACTCGAAAAGTCTGCAAGAGAAAAATTCGGACCATATGAGGAATAAGGAGGTTTTGATATGAATCTTATTATATTTATCATTTGTGTTGTTATCGCTGGTATTATTATGGGAGGAGGTGTACACTTCATTCCTGTAGGTGGTGCTCCTGCAGCTATGGCTACTGCTACTGGTGTAGGTACTGGTACAGCAATGTTAGCAGCTGGTGCAGGTTTAACTGGACTTATTACTGCAGCTTCTATGATAGGAGAACCTGTATGGTTAATCGTATTAGCTGGTGCAGTTGGTTCCATGTTAATGATGGGTATCACCATGCTTATTGGTAACTTTATTTATATTTATGGTGTTGGAGTAGTTCCAGCATCCGGTAAAGCTGCAGTTGACCCAATTACTGGTTGGAACCAAGAAAAATATAAAACTCCTGGTACTGAAGGACACGGTATTCCTACCGTCTGTTTTGTAAGTGGTATCATCGGTGGTTTACTTGGTGGTGCTGGTGGAGGATTAGTCTTCTGGGCTATTAATGAATTTGCAACTGCTAATATGATTGGAGTAGACAGTACTATTATTGTAGGTTTAGCTGCTATTTTATCTGTAGGTATGTTCTTTATTAACTCTGTAACTGCTTCCTATAACATTGGAGGTACTATTGAAGGTTTCGTAGATCCTAAATTCAAAAGAATCCCTACTGGAATTTTAGCTTGTGCTATCGTATCTTTAGTTGCTGCTATCTTCATGGTTTTAATGATCGGAGGTATCTAAGATGTCTGCTGGAGGAAGTGGAGCACCTGCAGAAGGTGCTGTAGATGCTAATATGATGTTAGCTATTGGTATTATCGGCGGATTAGTCGGTATTTACGTATCTGGTATTAACCCTATTATTGGACCTGTTATAAGCTGTCTTGGTGCAGTTTGTGCTATCCTTTGGGGTGTAGTAGCAATTCGTAGTGTAGCAAGTTATGGTTTAGGTACTGGTGTACCTTCTATTGGTTACATGTCTTTAGGTATTGGTGTAATCGGTGCTTTAGCTGGTGTAGGTATTATTGCAACCTTCAATTTAAGTGGATTAGCTATTGCTGGACCTATCCTTGCATTAGTCTTTGCAATGATTATTGGTTTATTAGTTGCTATTGTAGCTAAGAAAATTGTAGGTATGAAAATCCCTGTTATGGAAAGATGTACTGCAGAAATTGCAGGTGCTGCAGCTTTAGCTGTTTTAGGATTCTCCTCTGCTGTTGCAGGAGGATATGCTATTGACAATATTTTAACCGCTGTTGTTGCTCCTGGTTTCATCGCATTATTCTATATCTTAGTAACTATGGCTATCCAACACCCATTCAACGCATGTTTAGGACCTAACGAAGACCAAGTAAGAACCCTTAAATGTGGTGCTTCCACCGCATTCTTAACCATGATCATTACTGGTATTATTGCTATCAGTGCTGACTTACTCGCTGGTTTTGTTGTTATTATTGTTGGACTTATCGGTTGGTACATCTCATTTAAGATGTTTGTTGACGCTTCATGTGAAGCAGCAGCATCTGTTAAATGGGCTGGTTTATGGCCAAAAGTTGAGGAATAAGGAGGTTGTTATATATGGTATTACCTTTAGTACAATTTATTCCTGAATTAAACTTAAATCTTGAACCTGATTCCGGTGTTCTCGGAGCAGGTGGAGGAGATTTAATTATTGTTTCAATGGACGAAATCAATGCAGAAATTGCAAAAGTTGAAGTTGCTGCTGATGAATTAATGAATTCATTAGATCCTAACTCTGCTCCTTTAGGTTCCTTCCCTGGAAGAGAAGGAAACTTTGTTGTAGCAGGTAAATTAACCAACATGGTTTATGGATTCTTAATTGGTGTATTCATTATTATTGCAGCATTGCCTTTATTAACAGCTATGGGGGTTTTATAGATGGCAGATAAAAAGCCTACTGCTGATACTTGGCCTGTTGTAAGTGGGGATTATATTGTAGGAGATCCTGAAAGTCCTGTTGCTGTAACTACTTTAGCTTCTCACAATGAAGACATTCCTGCAGCTGCTGGTGCAGCTATTGCCGGACCTTGTAAAACTGAAAATCTTGGTATTGAAAAAGTTGTTGCTAACATTATTTCCAATCCAAACATTAGATTTTTAATCCTTTGTGGTGCAGAAGTACAAGGACACATTACCGGTCAAAGTTTCAAAGCATTACACGAAAATGGTTGCGACCCTGAGAAAAAGAAAATTACTGGCGCTACTGGTGCTATTCCTTTCGTTGAAAACATCCCTATGGAAGGTGTTGAAAGATTCCAACAACAATTAGAACTTGTTGATATGATTGACAACGAAGATGGTGGAGCAATCACTGCAAAAGTAAAAGAATGTATTGAAAAAGACCCTGGTGCTTTTGAAGAAGATGCTATGGTTATTGAAGTATCTGAAGGAGACGACGATGAAGATGATGGTGAAGAAATTCGTCCTATTTCCGCAGAAACTGCATTAATCGAAGCAAGAATAAGAAATATTGATACTCAAGTAAAACTTGTAGGTGCTGTACAAAGAAATATGGCTGGTAACTACTCTGGTAAAGTTCAAGGTATTATGATGGGACTTGTATTTACTTTAGTAATCGGATTCCTATTCTTATTATAAACTGGAGGTTTTAATTATGGTTAAATTTTCTAACAAACCAAATATGCGCGGAATTAAAAATGCTTCTAGTGATATAGAATACCGTTCAAAACTCTTAGGTAGAGAAGGTAGATTATACGCTGGTTTAATCAGCACCAGATTTGCTGGAATAAGTATGGGCATATTACTTGCTTTATGTTTAGTTGTTGTCATTCCATACTTAGCTAAATTATGTGGATTTTAGAGGTGTTAAATATGGCTGAAGAATCAATACCTCAAGTAATGGTAACTACCGAAGACATGACTGCTGCAACTCAAAAATTAGATGAAGCTGAAGAAAAAGTTGAGTTTGCTGTTGGGGAATATTTCCAACGTTTAGGTCAACAAACTGGTAGAGATATTGGTATTTTATACGGTATAATTTTAGGTCTTGCAATATTGTTAATTTCTATTAAATTCCAACTTGTTGCAATGTTAACAAGTATGTTTGCAGGATTAATCTAAATTGGAGGATTATAAATGTTTAGATTTGATAAAGAACAACTCGTCATAGATATTGCTGGAGTAAAAATGGGTGGACAACCTGGTGAATACCCAACCGTTTTATGTGGAACTATTTTCTATGGCGGACACAATATTATTAGTGATGAAAAAGAAGGTATCTTTGATAAAGATGCTGCTGAAGAAAGAATTAAAACTATGGAAGAAATGTCTGATGTAACTGGAAACCCTTGTGTTGTACAAACTTTCGGTGCTACTGATGCTGCTATGGTTAAATACTTAGAATTTGTAGGAGACATCTGTGACAAACCTTTCCTTATTGACTCAACTGCTGCTTCTGCAAAAATTGCAGGTGTAGAATATGTTCAAGAAGTAGGTTTAGCAGACAGAGCTGTATACAACTCTTTAAGTATGGCTGCAGAAGCTGCAGAAATTGAAGCTGTAGCTAACTCTGACATCGATGCATCCATTCTCTTAGGTTTCAACCCAATGAACCCTGGTGTACCAGGTAAACTCGAAATCTGGGAAGACGGTGGATCTGTAATCGATGAAGGTATTCTTGATATGGCAGAAAGATGTGGAATTACCAAACCTTGGATGGACGTAGCAGTTACTCCTTTAGGTCAAGGTGCAGGTCCTGCAGTAAGAACTTCCTTTGCTGTAAAAGCTAAATGGGGATACCCTGTAGGTTCTGGTATTCACAACGTACCTTCCGCATGGGACTGGTTAAGAGGATACAAAAAAGAACACAAAGAAGCATGGCCTGTATGTGATATCGGTTCTAACATCGTACAACAAATGGCTGGTGGAGACTTCGTACTTTTCGGACCTATCGAAAACGCAAGACTCGCATTCCCTGCTTGTGGTATGACTGATATTATGATTGCTGAAGCAGCAAGAGATATCGGTACTGAACCTGTAGAAGAACACCCAATTAACAAGTTATTATAATTTGGAAGGGTCCTTAGATTAGATGATTTTTATCATCTAATCTTTATTTCATATTTTTTTATTTTTAAATTCTAATCTTAAACTTTTTTTTAATTGCAATTCTACTACTTTTTATTGATTTTACTACTTTTCATTGATTTACTACTTTTTATTGATTTTATTATTTTTTATTCATTTTTTACTGCTTTTAATTAATTTAACTTAATTCTTTTTACTTTTAACTTAATTTTAACTATTTTTTATTCCTTTTTTTTTAAAAATAATTATTTAAAATTGCTTATTTTCATTACAATTATTTTCATTTCTTTTTTATTTCTTAACCAATTTAAATAATAATTAAAATAAAAGAGAGTAAATTAATTTAAATTAATTTAAACTAATTTAATAAAATTAAATAAGATTTAAAATAAATTTAATATATTTAAAAATAATTTAATATAATTAAAAATAATTTAAAATTATTTAATAAAATTTATATGATTTAATGAAAATATT
>NZ_CALCYR010000119.1 GCF_937906425.1 uncultured Methanobrevibacter sp.
CCCCAATCCCCAATCCCCAATCCCCAATCCCCAATCCCCAATCCCCATTTGAAGATTTTCAAAAACTTTTTGGAAAAAATAATTAAATAATTTATATTTAAACAATTTTATAAAATGTAAATTATTTATAAAGTTGGAAATAAGATTGAATAATTTCGCTAGAGCAGAATTAATAACTAGATCTTCACCTTCAAATAGTATAGAACGTTATATTAAACTTTTTTCCACAAATATTGATCCAACCTCTCCATGCACTCCAAGTTCAGAGAGGAGAAATAACTCAGATATAAATTCTTTGTTAGCTTTCTATGATGAAAAAGAAAAAATAATGAAAACTCCTGAACATTACGAAAATATTTATTTTTATGCAAATGAAAATATAAATTCAATAGAAAACAAAGATGAATCACATGAAGGAGAAGGCGACTATTTTTTATCAGGAAAAAAAAGAAAGAGAGAAAATACTAATTCTATTCTCGAAACCCATAAAATAAAATTGAATCAAGTAAACGGAAAAGAAAAAAATGATATTGCTACGAGAAATAAAAAAGACAATAAAGTCAATATTAAATGGGTCTACAAAAATAAAAATAACAATCCAAATGATTTAAATGAAAATGATATTATTTATGATTCTGGTATTGAGCTAAATTCAGATGATTATATAAATAATAATCATCAAACTTTCTCTCAACAATTAACTTTAGTAAAGTCAATGAATGAAGAAGAAAATTATGAAGAAACAGAAAAATCTGAAATCCCAACCGACGTTCGAGAAGAAGATAAAAATAAGAAAAAAGGTGAAAAAGCACAAAAGTCAGTATGCATCAAAATCGAACAAAGAATTAAATATGAAAATGTAAATCCAAATAAAATAAGTCAAGAAAGTGATAAAGATATAAATATGAATTCTAATACTAAATTATATCCAAATAAAGGAAAAAAAATATCTTCCAAAGTTAGCCCAGGAAACCTAAATATTATTTTAGATGAAGATAAAATAATATCAAATCAAAAAAATAGTAAACAAAAAGAGAATTCAAACAATTCTAAAAAGAAAAAGCCAAACACGAAAAAAATTATATTCACTACCACAACTGAAAAGCAAAAATTATATATAAATAATTTAGCCAATTCCAAAACAAAAACAAAAGAAAATCAGAATAAGCAATTAGGAATAAAGAAAAATGGAATAAATACTATTGATCCAAAAGAATATGAAATATCAAAAGATATTAGAGAAGATAATATAATTGTTACAATAAAGAAGAAAGCTCTTGGATATTTTTTAGACTTAATTAATGGAGAAATTAAAGACGAAAAATTAAAATTAATGGAACTTGATCCTAATGAAGTAGGAAATATAAATAGCAAAAAAAATATAGATTTAATTAATAGTAAAATGAAAGATGTAATAAAAGATATTCCCGGAAATAATGAGAAAATAGAAATAGAAATAGGTAATAATAAAAAACTGTTAATAATACGAAGCCTTCTCTTAAATAAGCATAAAATTTCTAAATTAGAGAAACAATTAGAAAAAAAATTAAAGAAAGAATATACGAAAGAAGACGAAAAAGTCAGAGAATTACTTGAAAAGACATTTTCTAATGTTCTTGATGATTTTAAAAAAAGTGGGGAAAAATGGAAAATATTTGAAGACGATTCAAGAAAGGAACAAGAAGAATTTTATACTCATAAGAAATTTCGAAATGTTATTAAAGATATGCCCTCAAATAATTTAAAAAATGAGTTGGAAGAAATTAAAGAAAAATATATTTATTTCGGGGAACCAAATGCAGAGGGAAAAAAATTAGGCGAAGGAATTAATACTATAAATCCACTTGAAAAATTTGTTTATTATCATTATAAAATAAAAGATGAAAAAGGACTCGAAAGTTATATAAAAAAAAGCGTGTATAAAGATTTGAAATTTAATTATGAAGATTTTACCAAAGAAGAAAAGGAAAATATTAATATTTATATTGATAGTTTAAATAATTTAGCTGAAGCTAAAAATTTCCTTGCATTTTTCAAAAAAAGAGCCCACGATAATAGCAGCGAAGAAAATAAAAATTAAAATCGTTTAGAAGTTAAATATAAAGATTTAATTATTATTAAATAAGTTATTTAATATGAAAAAATGGTTTATTAATATTATTAAGTCTATTATTAAATATTATTCTTGACTTTGAATTTGATCTATTCATTTATAATTATTTAATTTATTAATTAATTTATTAATTTATTAATTAATTTATTAATTTGAAAAACTGTTTCAATTTCTTAGGAATAATTTTAAATTTATGTTTTTTCCAAATATTTAAAAAAATATAAAAGCCTTTAAATATTATCTTAAATAAAATAATTATAGTATAATTAATTAAGATTTCAAAAATATTTTTTTTTAAAAAACTTTTTATTTTAAGGCCTTAAAAAAGCATTTTAAATTATATGGCCTTTTAAAAATCAATCTTATCTTAATTTGTATTTAAAATAAACTTGTGGTAATATGATAAGTGTTAAAAATCTTTCTAAATCTTATAAATTAGATGATGGAGACGAAATCGAAGCTCTTAAAAACATAAATCTTGAAATTAAGGAAGGGGAAATTGTAGGTATTCTCGGTTCAAGCGGATCCGGTAAAACAACACTTCTTAGAATTCTTCGCGGCGTTGAAAAATTTGATGAAGGGGAATTCACAATTGGCAGATACACAATCAAGCCTGATTCTTCCCAATTTTACTTTAATCAAATCAAAAAGGAAACTGCAATTCACCTTCAAAGGTCATTCGGTATTTGGCCTGAATCCGTAATGGACAATGTATTGCGTAAACTCTATGCTGCAAAATATGGCGATGAGGGGGATGTGAATCTAGAGGAGGCACGTGACCAGTTTGAAAAGGAAGCTATTGAAATTCTTAAGCTGGTGGATCTCTATGAGAAGCAGGACCATTTGGCTTCAGTATTAAGCGGTGGAGAAAAGCAAAGACTTATTATGGCTCGTCAAATAGCTAAAAAACCTAAGGTCATGTTGCTTGATGAACCTGCAACCATGGCATGTCCAAAAACCAAACAGGAAATATTGGATGCTGTAAAGAAAGTAAATGATGAATTAGGCATTACAGTTGTTTTCGTTTCCCACTTGCCTGAAATTCACAAGTTCCTTGCAGATAGGGTAATTCTCATGGAGAATGGTGAAATCGTCAAGGATGGTGATGTGGATGAAATCATTGCCGAGTTCCTTGAGGACATCGATGAGCCTGTAGATATTGACATTGAATCCACAGAGGAAGCTGTCATTAAAGCAAGGGATATTGATAAAAGGTTCTATTTGCTTAAAGGTAAAAACGTTTTGCACATGAAGGATGTTAACTTGGATGTAAATAGGGGAAATGTCCTATCTCTAGTAGGTCCAAGCGGTGCAGGTAAGACAATTCTTCTCCGCATGTTAGGGGGACTTGACGTTCCAGATGAGGGAGGAGTAAGATTCAAGCTTGTCAAGGACAATGATGGTGAAGAGGAAATCCTTTGGGTAGACCTTCAGAAAGCAAGTCTTGACAGAATGGAAGTTAGAAGAAACATTGGTTTCATGCATCAGGAATTTGCATTGATGTATTATGCCACTATACAGAATCAATTGGCTGTTAAGTTAGGTTATAAGAGATGGGATATGGTTCAGGAAGCTAAGGAAAGGGCTAAGGAATTAGGTCTTCCGGATATTCTCTTGGATGCATTATATCAGCTCACTGATTTGCCTGAAAGGGAGGCCAGGGCTCGTCTTGAACAGATTGGTTTGGACTCCAGCATATTGGATGAGCTTTTCCCTAAATTCCCTGAAACTGAAATCAGGGAAGAGGTTAAGGATTTATTTGAAGCTCTTGATCTTCCACTTGACATATTGCCAAGAAAGTCCTATGAATTGTCAGGGGGTCAAAAGGTAAGGGCAATGCTTGCACTTGTTCTTGTTTCAAAACCAGACATCCTGCTCTTGGATGAACCCTTTGGAGACTTGGATCCAATTACTTTAAGAACAGTTACAAATTCACTCAAGAGAATATGCAAGGAATTCGGAACTACAATTGTAATGGTTTCACACAATACTGAATTCATTAAGGAATTGAGCAATAGGGCAGTATTCATTAATGAAGGAAAACTTTTAACTGATTCTGAGGATGTTGACAGTTTGGTTGATGACTTTATTAATTTCTGTGAAGCTGATTACTTGATTAATTTCTAGAAATAATTTTAATTATTAAATTTTTAATTAAAATCTAATTATTAAACTGATTATTTTAATCGGTTTTTCTTTTATTTTATTTTTATTTTTATTTTAATTTTTAGTTTTAATATTTAATTTTTAGTTTTACTTTTAAGTTTTACTTTTAATTTTTATTTTTAAGTTTTACTTTAAACTTTTATTTTTTAATTTTATTTTTAATTTAAAGGATGATTTTATGTTTAAAAATATTCTTATCGCTAGTGATGGTTCAGAATGTGGAGATAAGGCTGTAGATATTGGCATTGATTTGGCAAGTAAATATGGTGCAAAGGTTTCAGCCCTATATGTTATGGATTTTGGGCTTGACTTTTCCTATGATGATTTGGATGATGCAGGCGGTGCTGTTTTGGATGCTATTACAGCAAAGGGAAAAGAGAAGGATGTGGTTGTTGTAGAGCATATTATCACTGCAAATCCAATTGCTGATATGGCCACCATGATAAGAAAGATCAATCCTGATTTAGCTGTTTTTGGAGCCTTTGGAAAATCCAATGATGAAAATGATGGGATGGTTTACAGTGAAATTGGCAGTGTTGCAATGAATGCATTAAAAGTAGCTGAGATTCCTGTTTTACTTGTAAAATAGTTTTTTATCTTTTTTTTAAAATATAAAATATTTTTATTAATTTTTTTAATATTTTATCTAATTTTAGAATTTATTTTTTTTCTTTTTTGATTCTTTTTTTAATAATATTGATACTGTTATTCATTTTAAAAAATAAAAATTGGTCTTAAAAAGATTAAAGATCATAAATTGATTTTTAAACTTCTTTTTGAAATTTTCATTTTTTTTGATAGTTATTATTATATTTTTATTGCTATTATTAAAAATAGTTTAAATTACATTATATTTAAATATTTTGTATAATATGGCTTTAAATTAAAAAATAAGTTCGTAATGTGGTTTACCATATATTATAAATAGTAAACTATGTTTTAAATACAAATAATTGGCAAAATAATGTTTTTATTATTCAAAGTCAAAAATTAACTTAGCATTTGCATTTTAAATTTAGATATTTTTAAATTTTTATATTGTTATAAGTAAATAAAACATTTTATATATTATAAATTTTATAACTATATTATATCAAAATTAAGGGAGGTAAATAGATGGCTAAATACAGATGTGCTATTTGTGGATATGTTTTCGATACCGAAACAGGTGAAGCAAAAAAAGATATAGCTGCTGGAACCGCTTGGGAAGATGTCCCTGCTGATTTCAAATGCCCATTATGTGGTGCAGTTAAAAACATGTTTAAGGAAATATAAGTTTCCAAATTCATTATTTAATTTTTGGAATTATTTTATTTCTTAATTTTATTTAATAGTATTGGAATATTATTTTTTTAATTCAATGATTATTTAATCTAGTTAATCATTAATATTTTAATCATAATATTTTGATTATTTAATTTTTATTTAATTAATTTGCAGAATTATTTAATTCAAATATTTAATTTAATTATTTAATTAGTAGTTATTTAATAATTTAATTTTTTAAATTGTTTTAATTGATTAAAGCAAGAAATTATTTAATTCTTGATACAATTCAAAATCATAAGATATTGTTTTAAATTGAGGTGTAAATATGGCAATGGTATGTGATATTTGCGGTTATACTTATAACCCTGATGAAGGCGATCCAGATAACGGAATTGAACCAGGAACTCCTTGGGAAGACTTACCAGATGATTGGGTTTGCCCATTATGTGGTGCGGAAAAAGAAGATTTCGTAGAAGAATAGATATATTTTAAAATAAATTTTTTTTTATTTGCAGAAGAACATATTTCTAAATGAGGTTTTAAAAATGGTAAACGAAAAAATGGAAGCAGCATTAAATGCTCAATTAAATGCAGAAGTTTATTCTGGATATTTATACTTATCTATGGCAGCTTATTTTGAAGACATTGATTTAGCAGGATTTGCTAACTGGATGAGAGTTCAAGCAGCAGAAGAATTGGAACATGGAATGAAGTTCTATGATTACATTATTAGAAGAGGTGCATCTGTAACTTTAACTGAAATTAAAGCTCCTCAAACTGAATGGGAATCTCCTCTTGCAGCATTTGAACATGTTTTAGAACATGAAAAAATGGTTTCCGGTTTAATCAATGATTTAGTTGATTTGGCTATTGAAGAAAAAGATCATGCTACCAACAACTTCTTGCAATGGTTTGTTGAAGAACAAGTTGAAGAAGAAGAAAACGCTATGGACAACTTGGCTAAAATTAAATTAGCTGGTGATGACAACTCTCTTTTATACAAACTCAATGAAGAGTACGCTGCACGTGGCGGAGAAGAATAAATTCTCTTTTTCTTAATTTTTATTATCACATAATGTGATAATTTTTTACTTTTTTTATTTTTTTAATTTTTTAAAATAGTTTATTTCTTTTTTTATACTTATGATAAGTTTTTTAAAATTTAAAAATAGTTTTTATTTTTTCTTGTTTTGATTTTTAAAGTTTTTAATATTATAAAAAAGTTTTAAAATTTTTAAAAATAGTTTTTTTTAACTTTAATAAGTGTTTCATTGTTTAAAAATAGTTTTTTTTTAACTTTATAAGTGTTTTATTTTTTAAAAATAGTTTTTTTTAACTTTATTAAGTGTTTATAGTTTAAAAATAGCTTTTAATTGTTTATAAGTTTTATAAAAAATAGAATAAGAAAGATTAAATTACTTAATTAATCAATCAATCAATCTTATTTCTTAGACTTATGCCAAATAATGAGCATAAAGAAATCAAGAGTAAAAATAATGGATTTGCAGTTTTGTTTTTTGCTAAATTTATACTGTCTGCATTATTTTCCAAATTCAATCTTTCTTTTTTGAAATTCTTATTATTTTCATAGTGCTTGTGCTTATTTTCTTTTTCATATGTTTTAAATTCATAAGGCGGAAACTTATGTGAAAGACTTAGTTCCAGACTTGCATTTCCAGCCTCTTCAGCCTTGATGTTTGCAAAGATCGTTATTGTTTCACCGGGACCTAATTTTTCAATTATCCATGCGGTTTCATCAAGGTACCCTATATTATGCTTGCTGTCTGACTTTCCAAAAATCCAGAACATTTCTCCGGATGGAGTAAAGACTTCCAAATAATGTACAGTAAATGGATTATTATTCCTTACTGTAATTGTATATTTGACTGTTTCCCCAATTTTAAGTTTGTTTGAACTTGGAATTGCATCAACTACAATATTATATGATTCATCATGAACCTGATTATAATCAATATCCAGTGTATTGTCCTCTGCAGATTTTAAAATGGCTTTGGATTTTATTGTATTTTCCTTAAGCTCGTCTTCATTGTTAAAATTATTTTCCCCATTTAAATCAGCGGATTTATCTAAGCCAATAGTGTCAGATTCTTCCACTAAGCTTTCATCAGAAGGAGTGTTGAAGTTTTGACTTGAAGATTCATCCAAATTATGGTCTTCAGATATTTCTTCAGCGCTTACAGCATTAAAACATATGGAAAATAGGAAAATAATCAATATTACAGATATTATTGATTTATTTTTCATATTTTGCCTATTTTTTTGTTTTATTCCTTTTTCAAATTTTTGAATTAAAAGAAAAAATAATTTATAAATTATAAACTTCTTCTGCAGGTACAAGAGGAACTTTATAAGCAGTTAAAATATTGGTTAGCTTGTCCAAGTCATCAGCTTGCAATAGAAGAATAGCTTTTTCGGTTTTTTCATGTGTGAATGCATAAAGATATTCTAAATCAATTTCCTCATCATTCAAGATTTTTAAAACTGAAGAAAGTCCTCCTGGAGTGTCATCAAGTTCAGCTCCTACGATAGGTGTGTTTTTAACAATATAATTGTTTTCCTCAAGAATCTCCTTAGCCTTTGTAGGATCTTGAACAACAAGTCTTAAAATACCGAATTCAGTTGTGTCTGCTAAAAATAATGCCCTGATGTTTATGCCGTTTTCAGCTAATAAGTCTAATGTATTATATAGGTTTCCTCTTTTATTTTCTAAAAATATAGACAATTGGATTATTTTATACATTTTATCCCTCATTTTTAATATAAGATTTTCCTTGTGTTTATTAGTTTTTCAATTAAATAAAATAATTTAATCATTTTTTAGATTATTTTTTAGTTTAATCTTTTTAATGTAAGTTACGTTTGTCAATTACCCTTTGGATTTTTCCTTTTGTACTTCTTGGAATGCTTTTAGGAGCTACCAAACTAACCTTAACAGCAATTCCGATTTCATTATGGATATATTCTCCAATCTTTTGTTTAACGCCCATCATTTCTTTTATGTCGTCAAAGAAAAGGGATTCGGAAGCTTCAACCTTGATTTCAATTTCGTCCATGATGTCAGGTCTTGTAACAATGATTTGGTAGTGAGGCTCAATGTCACTGACCTTAAGAAGGGCCTTTTCAATTTGGGATGGGAATACTGCAACACCCTTGACCTTTATCATGTCATCTGATCTTCCTGTAATTCTTTCCATTCTTGCAAGTGTTCTTCCACATTTACAGGTTTCATAATGAATTGCAGTTAAGTCCTTTGTTCTAAATCTTATGACTGGCATTCCTTCACGTTCAATATTGGTCAATACCAATTCTCCTTTTTCTCCTTCACCCAAGACCTCTCCGGTGTCTGGATTAATGATTTCAGGATAGAAGAAATCTTCAGCAATGTGCAATCCATTTTGAGCTGAACATTCTATGCCTACGCCAGGTCCCATCAATTCGGTAAGTCCATAAATGTTATATGCCTTTGTCTTGAAGGTGGCCTCGATTCTTTCCCTCATTTCTTCAGTCCACATTTCAGCGCCAAATCCTATTGCCTTGAGATTTAGTTTTTCAGGGTCAATCCCTTCTTCCTTAGCAACTTCACCAAGGTAGATACCATAGGATGGGGTGAAAATAAGACATGTTGTACCGAAGTCATTCATGATTTCAACCTGTCTTCTTGTTTGTCCGGTTGAAATAGGGATGATTGTTGCTCCTAATTTGTGAGCACCATAGTGAACACCAAATCCTCCTGTGAATAAACCGTATCCGTGAGTGTTTTGAATGATGTCGTCTGCATCAAGTCCCATCATTGTCAGTCCTCTTGCAATAATTTCTCCCCAATTGTCAAGGTCTCCTTGAGTATATCCGCTTACCACAGGTTTTCCAGTTGTTCCTGAAGAGGAGTGGACTTCAATGATTTCCTTTTGATCCACTGCAAACATTCCAAAAGGATAGCAGGCCCTTAAGTCGTCCTTTGTAAGAAATGGAAGTTTTTGAATATCTTCCAAGGTTTCTATATCCTCTGGAAAAACATTTGCATTTGTATATTTTTCTTTATAGAATGGAATAGTGTCAAATGCTCTTTTTACGGTACTTTGTAATTTTTTTAATTGAAGTTCATTTAGGTCTTCTCTAGACATGCTTTCAATTTCTTCATTCCACATAATTTAACCTTTTTAGTTTTTTGTAATTAATGTTCTAATAATTTTCATTATTTCTAAAAATTTTTATTTTTTTAATAATTTTTATTATTTCAAAAAATTTTTATTTTTTTAAATAATTTCATTATTTCATAAATTGTTAAAATTTATAAAATTTGTTTTTAAAATAAAATTTTAATAATTAATTGAAAAGT
>NZ_CALCYR010000120.1 GCF_937906425.1 uncultured Methanobrevibacter sp.
TTTTTTAAATTTTAAATATTTTAAATATTTTAAATATTTTAAATATTTTAAATATTTTAAATATTTTAATTTTTTTAAATATTTCAATATATTATTTATTTTTTTTAAATTCATTGTTTTTAATTTGTTTTTAAAAGAAATTTTTTTATAATTTATTTTTAGGGTCTTTTAAAAGTAATTTTTTTTATAATTTATTTTTAATTTGTTTTTAAAAGTAATTTTTTATAAATTATTTTTAAAGTTATTTTTGCGGTTTAGCTTTTCACTTTTTTTAAATTTTTATAAAACTCTTAAAAAACCAAACCTTTATTAATAAAGTTAATCTAATATAGTGTTATAATAGGTTATATTATATTTTATTAAGATTCTCTATTAATTTAGGGCTTATTTTATATGATATTATTGCTATAATTCAGTTATTTCTTTAAAACTATTAGTTATTGTGTGCGTTTTTACTGTAGTTTTATATTTATAGCTTACCTATGATATTTTTACGTAAATTCTTCGGAATTTATTAATGAATTAGTTTATTATATTATTTTGCTAATTCAACTTGCTATTAATTGTATTTATTGATTTCCCACGCATTATTTTAGGGGATTTTATTAAATAAGTTCAATTAATGGTCTTAATTAAATTAGATTCTATAAGTTATTCTAATTTGTCATAGAAGTTTTGATTGCTATTATATTGATGTATTGTAAGCAAATTATTAGTAATTTCTATTGTTATCTTCAAATTGAGCTTAATCACCTTGATTTGGATAAAAATGTTTGAGATTAAATTTTATAAGTATTAAGAATTGACTTGTAAATATAATAGTAAATCGCAGCGGTGGATTTCTATGGATTAGAATCATTATTTTAATCTTATAATTTATTCAAAAACTTAAAAAGGGCTTTTTGCCTATAAATATTAGGGAGAATAAATATGCCAGGACTTTTTGCTGCTAAAAAGCTTAAAAAGAATAGACAAAATTTTAAATGGAAAGACGTAGATTATAAAAGAAGAGCATTACGTTTAGATGTAAAAGCAGACCCTCTCGAAGGGGCTCCTCAAGCAAGAGGAATCGTTATTGAAAAAGTAGGAATCGAAGCAAAGCAACCTAACTCTGCTATTCGTAAATGTGTTCGTGTTCAATTAATTAAAAACGGTAAACAATTAACTGCATTTGCACCTGGTGACGGTGCTATCGGTTTTATCGATGAGCACGATGAAGTTATGATTGAAGGTATTGGTGGACCATCCGGAAGATCCATGGGGGACATTCCTGGAGTACGTTGGAAAGTAAGTAAAGTAAACAACGTAGCTTTATCTGAAATGGTAAGTGGTAAGATAGATAAACCTGTAAGATAATTGGGGTAATTTTTATGAGTAATTTATTATTTGATAAATGGGACCTTGATGAAGTGGAAGTGGAAGATTTAGGTTTAAAAAGATACATCTGCTTAGATGAAACCATCGTTCCTCACACTTTAGGTAGACATGTAAAAAGACAATTTGCAAAATCCAAAGTTTCTATTGTAGAAAGATTAATGAATAAAATCATGAGAACCCAAAGAAACTCTGGTAAAAAGAACAAAGCTTACAATATTGTAAAGGAAGCTTTAGAAATTATTCACAAAAGAACTAAAAAGAACCCTGTTCAAGTTTTAGTTACTGCTGTAGAAAAAACCTCTCCTCGTGAAGAAACTACCCGTATCAAATACGGTGGTATTGGATACCAAGTAGCTGTAGACATTTCTCCACAAAGAAGAGTAGACCTTTCTTTAGGATTCTTAACCAGAGGAACTTTACAATCTGCATTCAAAAACAAAAGATCCGTAGCTGAATGTTTAGCTAGTGAATTAATCTTTGCTTCTGAAGAAGATACTAGAAGTTTCGCTTTACAGAAAAAAGAAGAAAAAGAAAGAGTTGCAAAAGCAGCACACTAATTTTAGTTGCTTTTTGTTTAATTTTAAAATTAATTTGGACGTTTATTGTTCTGTATTGATTTTAAATTTTTTAAGATTGGTTCGGATTTTTATTGTTCTGAATTGATTTTAAAACCCTTTTTTATTCATCGGATTTTTTTTATTTCCGATTTTATTTAGAATCCTATTAATTTGGATTTTTCCAGATTAATGCTAATTTTCATTTTTAATTAAATTAATTTTATATTGATTTATTATAATTTAGATATGTTAATATAGGTGATAATTTGAGTAGACGAGACAAAATGATTGCAAAAATCAAAGAATTGATGTACCAACCTAAAAACATTAGGAATATTGGTATCTGTGCACATATTGATCACGGTAAAACAACCTTATCCGATAACCTCCTTGCAGGTGCAGGAATGATTTCCGAAGAGCTTGCTGGAGATCAAAGATTTTTAGATTTTGATGAACAAGAACAAGCACGTGGTATTACTATCGATGCAGCAAACGTATCCATGGTACACGAATACCATGGTGATGAATATCTTATTAACTTAATCGATACTCCAGGTCACGTTGACTTTGGTGGGGACGTAACTCGTGCTATGAGAGCTGTAGACGGTGCAGTAGTTGTAGTTTGTGCAGTAGAAGGTATTATGCCTCAAACTGAAACTGTACTCAGACAAGCTTTAAAAGAAAAGGTTAAACCTGTTTTATTCATCAACAAAGTTGACAGATTAATCAACGAAGTAAAATTAGGACCTGAAGAATTGTCCAAAAAATTCATGGACATCATTCTCGAAGCTAACAAGTTAATCAGAGGAATGGTTCCTGAAGAAATGAAGGATGAATGGAAAGTTGATGTAACCGACGGTAGTGTAGCATTCGGTTCAGCTTACCACAACTGGGCTATTAACGTTCCAATGATGCAAGAAACTGGAATTAACTTTAAAGATATTATTGATTACTGTAATAATGATAAACAAAAAGAATTGGCTCAAAAAGTACCATTAGCTGAAGTATTGCTTGGTATGGTAGTAGAACACTTGCCATCTCCTGAAGTATCCCAAGAATACAGATGTCCTAACATTTGGGATGGAGACATTGAAAGTGAAGCTGGTCAAACCATGGTTAAAACCAACCCTGATGGACCTTTAGCTGTAATGGTTACCAATGTGTCTGTAGACAAGCACGCTGGTGAAGTAGCTACCGGTAGGGTATACGGTGGTACTGTAGAACAAGGTACTGAAGTTTACTTGGTAGGCAGTCACGCTAAATCCAGAGTACAACAAGTAGGTGTGTTCTTCGGTCCTGAAAGAGTTCCTACTGAAAAGGTTCCTGCTGGTAACATTGTTTACATCACTGGTGCAAAAGGTGCTACCGCTGGGGAAACCATCTGTTCTCCTGAAAACAAGATTGTAGAGTTTGAAGGATTGGAACACATTTCCGAACCTGTAGTTACAGTTGCTGTAGAAGCTAAAAACACCAAGGACTTGCCAAAACTTATTGAAGTTTTAAGACAAACCGCTAAGGAAGACCCAACCATTCACGTTAACATTAACGAAGAAACCGGTGAACACTTAGTTTCCGGTATGGGAGAACTTCACTTAGAAGTTATTGGTGTAAGAATCAACAACAAAGGTGTAGATATCAATACTTCAGAACCTATTGTTGTATACAGGGAAACTGTTGCAGGAAATACTCCTAACCCTGTTGAAGGTAAATCTCCTAACAAGCACAACAGATTATACCTTGAAGTTTCACCTTTAGAAGATTCAATCTTCCAAGCATTACAAAATGGTGACATCAAGGAAGGTAAAATCAAATCCAAGGATGAAGCTCAACAATTCATTGACAATGGTCTTGACAAGGAAGAAGCTAGAAGAGTATGGGATGTTTACAACAAATCATTATTCATCAACATGACTCGTGGTATTCAATACTTGGATGAAATCAAGGAGCTTGTTATTGAAGGTTTCGAATCTGCACTTGATGAAGGACCTGTTGCAAACGAAATTTCAATGGGTATGAAATTCACCCTTGTAGATGCAAAACTTCACGAAGACGCAGTTCACAGAGGACCTGCTCAAATTTTACCAGCTATTCGTAACGCTATTAAAGGTGGTATGATGATGGCTGACCCTACCTTACTTGAACCTGTTCAAAAGGTTTTCATTAACACCCCAACTGACTATATGGGATCCTGTACCAAGGAAATCTTGAACAGAAGAGGTCAAATCATTGACATGCCAACTGAAGGTGACATGGTAAACATTCAAGCTAAGGTACCTGTAGCTGAAATGTTCGGTTTCGCTGGTGACATCAGATCTGCAACCCAAGGTAGATGTTTATGGTCTACTGAAAACTCCGGTTTCGAAAGATTGCCAAGAGAATTGCAAGGTCAAATCATCAGACAAATCAGAGAAAGAAAAGGATTGGCTCCAGAACCATTTGGTCCTGAACATTACTTAGGCTAATCTTAAAATTTAATTTATTGTTTTTTAATCAACTAAGGGTTTTGACTTTGATTGAAGTTTAACTTTAATCAAATCTTTAATTTTTAGTTTATTTTTTTAATAAGGTTTAAAATTATAATTGTGGTTTAAAAATAGTTTTTAATTTAATTTAGGTTTAAAATCTAATTTTTAAAAATTGTTTTCAATGTAATTTAAGTTTAGAACTTAATTTTTTAAAATTAGTTTTTAATGGGATTTAAGATTAAACTTAATTTTTAAAAATTATTTTGTTTAATCCACATTATTTATTTTAAATTCTTATCAATTATTTTTATAATTTTTTTATGGATTTTATTCCTTGGAATATATATTTTCACATTGGAATGTATCCATAAAAAACATATAGTTTATATATTATAAGAAATATAATCATATACATATAGTTGAGTATTCTATATTACTGTATTATAATAATTCTAATAATTTAAAGGTTTTTTAATTTTTAAATTATTTTTCACATTTATTATTTGTTTAAAAAACATTATTTGTTTAAAAAGAACATTCGTTTAAAAACATTATGTTTTAAAGATATTATATACTGTAATTATTCTTAACTTATGAAATTATTATAACTTAAATGAGGTTTTTATAATGGCAAAAGCAAAAGAACATTTAAACTTAGCATTTATTGGACACGTTGATCACGGTAAATCTACTTTAGTAGGACACCTTTTATTAAAAGCAGGTGCTATCGCTGAACAACAATTAGATGACGGTGAAGACAAATTCAGATTTGTTATGGACAAATTAGGTGAAGAAAGAGAAAGAGGAGTAACCATTGACCTCGCTCACCAAAAATTCTCCACCAACAAATACGACTACACTGTAGTAGACTGTCCTGGACACAGAGACTTCGTTAAAAACATGATTACTGGTGCATCCCAAGCTGACGCAGCTGTATTAGTAGTAGCTGCTAACGACGGTGTAATGCCTCAAACCAAAGAACACATGTTCTTATCCATGACCTTAGGTATTAAACAATTAATCATTGCAATTAACAAAATGGATATGGAAAACTACAGCGAAGAAAAATTCAACGAAGTTAAAGATGAAGTAAGTGTATTACTCAAATCCATCGGTAGAAACCCTGCTGATGTACCTTTCATCCCTATGTCTGCATATGAAGGAGACAACATTAAAGAACTCAGTGACAACATGCCTTGGTACAAAGGAGATGCACTTATTCCTGCATTAGACAAATTAACCGCTCCTGAAAAACCTGTAGACTTACCATTAAGAATTCCTATTCAAGACGTATACTCCATTACCGGTGTAGGTACTGTACCTGTAGGAAGAGTAGAAACCGGTATTATGAAACAAGGAGACAACGTTATCTTTGAACCTGCTGGTGTATCCGGAGAAGTAAAATCTATCGAAATGCACCACGAAGTATTCCCTGAAGCTGAACCTGGTGACAACATCGGATTCAACGTAAGAGGTGTAGGTAAAAACGATATCAGAAGAGGAGACGTAGCTGGACACACTTCCGATGCTCCTACTGTAGCTAAAGAATTTACTGCACAAGTTGTTGTATTACAACACCCTGGTGTAATTACCGTTGGATACACTCCTGTATTCCACTGTCACACTTCCCAAACTGCATGTACTTTCTTAGAATTAACTTCCAAACTCGACCCTGCAACCGGTCAACCTGAAGCAAGCAAACCTGACTTCATCAGAACTGGTGACGCAGCTATCGTACAAATTAAACCTACTAAACCAATGGTTATGGAAGAAGCTAAAAACATTCCTCCAATGGGAAGATTCGCTATCAGAGATATGGGTCAAACCGTAGCTGCTGGTTTATGTCTTAAAGTTACTGACAAAAAATAAGTTTAATTCATAATTAAAGTACTTAATCTTAAGTACTTTTCATATTTTTTTATTAAGCTATTTTTAATAGTGATTTTAATTATTGTCTAAATGATTTTAAAAGATCTTATCTTTTAATTTCAAAAATTTATTTTTAGGTTTTAAATAATTTTATAAGTTTTTAATCTTTAGTATGTTAATCTAGGTTATTAATCTAGTTTTATCTAAAGATTGAAACTAGATTATTTTTATAACCTTGATTAGGAGGATTAAAACATGAATCAAGCTAGAATTAAGCTTACTGGAACTGATCCTGAAAAACTTAATGATGTTTGTGACCAATTAAAGAAAATCTCTGAAAAAACTGGTGTAGATATTTCTGGTCCTATTCCATTGCCTACTAAAAAATTAGTTGTTCCTACTAGAAAATCTCCAGATGGAGAGGGAAAAGCTACTTGGGAAAAATGGGAACTCCGTATTCACAAACGTTTAGTTGGTATCGGAGCTGACGAAAGAGCTATGAGACAAGTTATGAGATTAAACGTTCCAGATAACGTAAGTATTGAAATTGAACTTAAAAGCTAATTTTTAAGTTAAATGATCTGAAATTTTTCAGTTCATTAAATTTTCAATTTATTTTTTATTCAATAACTGAAAGACTTTAAATTTATTTTTAAATTTAAACTAAAATTTTTTAAAATTTTTTTATTAAATATCATTTGTTTATTAGACTTCTGAATAATTTATTTATTAATTTATTTATTAATTTATTATTCATTTATTTGTTATTTTTATATGTTTTACATATACTGCCGAGATAGTCTAGCCTGGTAAGGCGCGGGACTTGAAATCCCGTGGGGTCATCTCCGCCTGGGTTCAAATCCCAGTCTCGGCGCTTATTCTTATTTTACTTTTTTTTATCAGTTTTACATTTTCATTATTTTTATTACTTCATTACTTTTATTACTTCATTACTTTCATTACTTTCATTACTTTCATTACTTTTCATTACTTTCATAATTTTTTACTATTTTTTTAAAGAAATTTATTTTATTCTTAGTTAAATTTTTATAATTTTTTTTCAATATTTATTCAAAAATTAATTTTTAATTTAGTTAATATTTGGCAAAAAAATTTTAATTAATATTTTTAATGCTTTCTTCAATTAAATTAAATAAAAATTATTTTGATTTAATTATTTTAATCATTATTTTAATTAAAATGATGCTATAGTAAAATTAGTATTTTTATTTCATGATGGTATATATATTATCATAAGTATTAATAATCAATTAGTAAATTTTCAGAATTTTATTTTTAAAAATAGTAATTTCATTGAAAATTCAAATGAAATTTAAATTAAAATTCAAATTCAAATTAAGATTCTAATTGAAATTTTTGAAAAATAGGATAATTGTTTTAAAATTTAAAGATTATAATTCTTCTAATGAGTGTTTAGATTTGTTGTTTAAAAAAGAGTAATTGATAAATTAGTTTTGTATGGGTGGTGTTTTAAAAAGAGTAATAATATTAATTTTAAAAATTAATATTAAGATTTGTTTTTTAATTTGTATTGTTTAGCTGTATGCTTTTTTTCCGATTATTGATAATAATGCAATAACAACTATAAAACCTACAATCATTACAATACCCATTGCGCCAAGTCCGTTAACAATGTCTGCTACTAAATCCATAATTTGCCTCCTAAATATTCCTAATTATATAAAATAATTATAAACTTTTAAGTACTATTAAATTTATTTAATATACTATTTAAAAGTTAATCTTTTTATTTTAAATTTTTTTTATTTTCTTTTTTGAATTTATTTAAAGTTTTTTAATTAATTTTCTTTCCATTTTTATTGAAATTTTTTTAAGTTTTTAGTAATTTTTATTTTCTTTTTTTTATTGAAATTTTTTTAAGTTTTTAGTAATTTTTCTTTTCTTTTTAATTTTAAAAATTAATTTTATTAATTTAATTAATTTCATTTCATTTTATTTCACTTATTTTACTGAATTAACTTATTTCCTATTTTGTCAGTTACAAGAATTAGTCCTGAAATTACAATTATTAAAATCCAATCGAATAATCCAATTGCACATGTTTTAAAGATTATCTGGAGGTATGGAACATAAATTACAAACAATTGCAATATGAATGAGCCTATCAATGAAATCCAAAGACTTGTATTGACTTCATTTGAGTTGGATCTGTAATTCAATGCATTGAAGAGCTGATACATTACAAAGACTGTAAATGCCATTGTGATTGCTTTTGTTGTGTTGTAGTTCATTAATTCATAAATAAAGAGACCAAGGGTTCCAATGGTCATTACAACACCAGACAATAGTATTTTCATCATTGTGCTATTGTCTATAAGTTCCCCCTTTTCAGGTGCCCTTTCCATAATGTCATCTTCGCAACCTTCCAGACCTAATGACTGTGCTGGAGGTCCATCCATAATAATGTTTATCCAAAGAAGCTGTATTGGGGTAAATGGGGTTGGAATCGGCATTAATGAACCGATTGTAATTGTTAAAATTGCTCCAATATTTGTGGACAATTGGAATTTAAGGAACCTTTTAAGATTGTCATAGATTGTTCTTCCTTCCTTGATTGAATCTACAATTGTTGCAAAGTTGTCATCCTGAATGATCATGTCTGCAGATTCTTTTGTAACTTCTGTTCCGCTTCCCATTGCAACTCCAATAGCTGCCTTCTTTAATGCAGGAGCATCATTTACGCCATCTCCAGTCATTGAAACGGTATGTCCCTTCCCTTGAAGAACCGCTATGATTCTTCTTTTCTGTTCAGGATAAACCCTTGCATAAACGCTGATGTTTTCAGCGATTTGAGAATATTCCTCATCGCTTAGATTATCCAGTTCCTCCCCTGTTAAAATGCTTTCATCTTCGCCGGAGTTTTCATTATTGAGGATTCCAATTTCTTTTGCAATTGATTTTGCAGTGTCCTTATGGTCTCCTGTAATCATGATTACCTTGATTCCTGCCTTTTGACAGTCAGCAACTGCAGTGATTGCTTCTTCTCTTGGGGGATCCATTATTCCAAGCAATCCTGTAATAATCAAGTTCTTTTCAAGCAAATCCTCCTTCATTTGGGAATTGCTGTGTTTTTTATCCTTTTCAATTTCTTTTAGTTTTAAGAGAGTTTCTGAATCTATTTTTTTATATGCAAGTGAAATAACCCTTAATGATGAATTTGTCATCTCATCAATTTTTGATTTAAGATTGGTTTTTATGTCTTCACTTAAAGGGACTTGCTTTCCATTTTCATCTATAAATTCGCTTCTGCTTAAGATGTATTCTGGAGCGCCCTTTGTTAGGACGTAATATTCATCTTCCTGGCCGGATTTTTTTGAATAGATTATACTCATTCTTTTTCTGGAACTGTCCAAAGGTATTTCATCTATTTTTTCATAGTCTGACCTTTCCTTAAGGTCAATGAAACCCTCTTGCTTTGCATAAAGGTATGATGCAGTGTCTGTAGGGTTTCCAATCAATGTTTCATTGTCATATTTTGAATTGTTGCACAGTCCTGAAATAAGGATGGATTTTTCCTTGTTTGTAAAATAGGATTCTCTAACTGTCATCTTGTTTTCTGTTAATGTTCCTGTCTTGTCGGTACAGATGACTGTACATGAACCTAATGTTTCAACAGATGACAATTTCTTAACGATTGCCTTGGATTTTGCCATTTTTTGCATTCCTATTGCAAGGGTCAAGGTTAAAACTGCTGGCAATCCTTCTGGGATTGCAGCTACAGCCAGTGAGACTGCAGTCATGAATCCTTCCAAAATGTCCATGTCCTGGTAAAAGTCTATGAAAAAGACTCCGATACATACAATGATTGCCAATACTCCAATTGTCTTTCCAATTTTATTAACCTTTATGCTTAATGGAGTTTCAACTTCCTCATCCTGGATCATCTCAGCTATCTGTCCAATGCTGGTATCCATTCCTGTAGCCATGACCACTCCAATACCTCTGCCGGTTATGACATTCGAATTCATTGAGACTATCTTGGATTGGATTTTCTCTTCCTTTGAAAATTTTTCAATATTTTCTATCTTTTCGCCGAAGTTTTCAATATCCTCATAATCAGTATCCTTTTCAACCAGTTCTGATTCTCCGGTAAGTGATGATTCATCTATGTGCAGATCATATGATTCGATTAGAATTAAGTCTGCAGGGACCTTAAATCCTTCCTCGATAATTACAATATCCCCTAGAACAAGTTCCTCTCCAGGGATTTTTCTTATTTCATTTTCCCTTTTGACATAAGCTTCTGTCTTAACAAGGCTTTTAAGCTCTTTCATTGCATTTTCAGCACGATATTCCTGAATAAATCCTATGATTGAATTGATTATGACAACAACAAGGATTACAATTGCATCAAGGTGGTTTCCAATTGCATAACTGGCTATCGCTGCCACTATAAGTAATCCTATTAGAATGTCTATAAATTGTGAAAGAAATAGTTTTAATGGTCCTTCCTGTTTTTTCTCCTTAAGCTTGTTTGGACCATACTTGTTTAATCTAATATTGGCTTCTTTAAAACTTAAACCTGTTTCTGAGGTCTTATATTTTTCAAATATTTTTTCAATCAAATTTAAGTCTCCAAGAATATTTTTTAAAGTGAAATGTTAAGGTGTGTTTTTAAAATTAATTTTAATTAAACTGTATAAGTATTTTTATTTTTTAATTTAATTATATAAATAATTTAATATTTTATTAGTGGGATTAGTTTGGTTTTTTAGTTTAGATTTTAATTTTTTTCTTTTTAGTTTAATTAATTTTTTAGTTTTTAGTTTTAATTAATTTTTTAATTTTTTAATTTTTTAATTTTAATCTTAATTAATTTTTATTATTTGAAAAAAAATCATTCTTCTAGATAAATATAAAATGAAGCTCGATTATAGTTTTTTAGTATCATATTCGGATTTTTAATGTTTAAATCCTCATTAAATAGTGGTTTAATAATCAAAGTGCACTCGAGTTTATTTCTAAGATCCATTATTGCATTTTGAATCTCAAAGGGAGGTCTGATGGAAAATAAAATGTCTGTGTCTTTATATAGTTCCATATTTGGATTAAAAACGTCATCTTGGATTACATCTTCACTTGAAGGGTCTATATCTGTCATTATCAGTTCAATGTTTTCCCTTTCCTTCAGGTGATTTGAAATATTGTGGAATTTTCCAACTCCTATTTCCACAATCTTTGTTTTTTCATTTGTCTTGGCGGTATTTTCATCGCATAATTTGATTATGAATTCCTCTAAATCATCCCACATTTTATTGCCCTTTTTTCTTTTGATTTTTAATTATATTTATTAAACTTATGTTTTTAATATTTTTGTCATTGTTTTATGGTTTTTTTAAATTTATGTTTTTTTTATTTTTTTGCATTGTTTTTATGGTTTTTTTTAAATTATGTTTTTAATATTTTCTTTTTTTGTTCTTTATTAGGATTTTAATTAAAATTCTTTTATTTGATGAGTTTAATCAAGTAATTTTTATTTGAATGGTTTACTATAATAAACTATATTAAGATTTAGAAATATATTATAATTTATATTTTTTTAGGTAATATTATGTATATTCGTGAATTTAGACCTGCTGATTTGGGAAGAGTTTATCAAATAGAGATTGAATCTTTTTCAAATCCGTATGATGTAGCAATTCTTCAACAATTGTTTGATATTGGTGCAGGTTTTTTAGTGGCAATTGAAGATAATGATATTGTGGGTTATATTATATTCTGGGTAAAGGAAGAAGGTTTAGGCCATATTATAGCATTGGCTGTTGACCCTAAGTATAGGGGACAACATATTGCTACCCGTTTACTCATGATGGCTACAAGAATCTTTAAAAATTGTGATATATTTAATATTACATTGGAAGTTAAGGCACATAATGATGTTGCAGTTAAGTTTTATGAAAAGTTCGGTTTTGAAATTGATAGAAAGGTGCCTGGCTATTATGAGGACGGTTCAGACGCTTTTGTAATGTTTTTAAGGTCTGAGTCCATTCAAAATTAGATATTTTTTTAGAATCCTTTATAAATTTTAATTTATTTATTTTATTTTTAAATTAATTTTATTTATTTAATTTATTTTATTTTTAAATTAATTTTATCATTTGATTAATTTTATTAATTTAATAAATTAAATTTTCTAATTTTGCCCTTTGGTCAAGTCTAACTTATATGTTAGGTTATTTTCTTTTTTCAAGTCACTTAACTCTCTTTTGAACTTAATATACTCTTTTTCAACTTCAAGCAGTGATTTAACCAATCCTTCCCTATAATTGTTAACTTTCTTCTGGTCCAGCAAGAACTTCTGTTGGGTGTATGGTTTGGAATTGACTATTCTGGAGATTTCCATTTCTTCCAATTCAATATGGATTTCAAGTTTCTTTGAATAATCCTCCAATTCATCAATTGTTTCTGGAACATGAGCTATCTTATGCATTTCTATCAATGTTTGGCAGGATTGAAGTTCATTTAAATCCTTATCCTCATAAGCTTCCTTAGCATTGAAAAACAAGGTTTCCTCATATTCATTTGCATCGTATAGGATATCTGGATGTAATTTTCTAATGCAATCTTTATATGCAAAATCAAGCTCTTTTTGAGGTATTTTCTTATTTAGATTATTTTTATGCTCATCAATAAGGATATTGACTCTTGCGGTTTCTGATTCTACTTCAATATCCTCTTGCTTGAATTCATTTTCAATATGATTTTCAATTTCCTTCATGTTTATTTTTGGCTTGTTGATTTTTGTTTGATTGATTTTAATCTGATTAGCTTCCAATTCATCCAAATCCTTGTTGAATAAGTTGTTTTCCTGTTTTTCAACCATTTTTTTAATTAATTGGATAGTTCTTTTTGTCTTTTTTATTCTAAGTTTATAGTCTTTTATTTTGTATTTATAAACTCCGAATTTTAAAGCGTAATCAATTTCAATATCTCTGCAAGTAACACTGTTTAGGTGGTCTTCTTCAAAAATTTTACTGACGAGAATTTCCTTTAAATAGTCTATTTCATTGTTTAAGCTTTCAATCTCTTCTGTATTTTTTAAAGAATTTTCTGAACTGATCATTTTAAACCTCTTTTTGGGATTCTTTCGAGGGTAAGTTGCTCGGATTGAATCAGTTTATACAATACTTTGACCGCCTCAATCAGACGGTAGAAGCAACCTTGCGTCCGGGAGCGGAGCTTAATGCTTCGCTTGCGGATCTGCAAGCCATCTCCAATGCCACCGGCAAAGAGTTGGAAACCATAGAACGGTTTGCCCGCTCCACAGCAAAAGAGTTTGGCGGTTCTGCAGCACAGTCCGTGGAATCGTACAAACTTTTGTTGTCGCAGTTATCGCCGGAACTTACCAAGGACAGCGCGGCACTTGCTGCGATGGGTAAGAATATCGCCATATTGAGTAAGACAATGGGCGGGGACACGAAAGCCGCCGCCGAGGTTCTGACAACCGCCATGAACCAATACGGTGTGTCGCTTGCAGATCCGATGGAAGCGAGCCGCAAGATGGCGGAAATGATGAATATAATGGCGGCTGCCGGACGCGAGGGATCTGCCGAATTGCCGACAATCAAACTGGCTCTCGAACAATGCGGTATGGCAGCCAAAGCCGCTAACGTTTCATTTGCCGAAACCAATGCCGCTATACAGGTACTCGACAAAGCCGGAAAGAAAGGTAGCGAGGGCGGCGTAGCATTGCGTAACGTAATGACGACGCTTGCACGTGGTCGTTTCTTGCCTAAAGACGTGCGCGAGGAACTGACTGCCGCCGGTATTGATATTAACAAACTAACGGATAACTCCAAGAGCCTTACGGAGCGTCTCACGCTCTTAAAGCCGGTAATGAATGACGCAGCGTTATTCAGTAAATTATTCGGTCGTGAGAATACCAACGCTGCAATGGCGTTGATACAAGGTATTGACAAAGTAAATGAGTGGACGGACGCGATAACCGGCACCAATACCGCCGTTGAGCAAAGCCAAATTATTATGGAAACCTATAATGAGAGGCTTGCCCGCGTACAGGCGCAATTTGACGATTTCAAAATATCCATATTCAATGTAAGCGGGGATTTCGGCATTTGGGTGTCTGTTATCATTCAATCCCTTACGCCGCTTGCACAGTTGGCTCCGCTTATTATGGGTATTGGAAAAGCCATGTTGTTTGTGCGTGCATTGGATTGGGGCGGTATGTGGAAAAAGATACGCAACCAAATTATTGCAACAACATTCAGTCTTGGCTCGTTTGGCTTTTCCTTGGGGCTTACCTCGTTAAGTTTTGCGGCATTTAAGACGGTGGCGGTTAGTGCCTGCCGTGCAATAAGTGTCGCTATTATGAATATACCCATACTCGGTTGGATTGCTGCAGCAATAGCAGCTATTATAGCCATTGTGCAAGTCCTTTGGAACAAGTGCAAGGGCTTCCGCGTATTTGTGTTTACAGCGTGGGAGGCTATCAAACGTATATTTGAAATGTTCGGTATGCTGTTGAGCAAAATATGGAATTGGCTCAAAGGTTATATCGACATGGGAATTGCCAAACTCGCAGAACTCCGCCAATGGTTTGCGGGCATGATTCAGCGTGCCGCCGAAAGTATCAGAAGCTTTTTTGCAACAATAGGCGAATGGCTGCGTAATGTAGGTGCGTGGATTATGGGGATTGTTAGTAAAGTCGTGTCATGGTTTGCTACATTGCGTCAGCGTATCGTCAACGGTTTTAGAACTGCCATAAATTGGATAAAAGGAGTATTTGCGGGTGCGTGGGCTTGGGTGTCCGGCATAGTTAATGCCATTGTCGCCAAACTATCCTCGATATGTGAGCCGCTTGTGTCCGCATTCCGTACTGCCATAAACAAAGTAAAGGGCTTTTTCTCGTCAGTTATTGACTGGGTACGAGACAAATTCGACAAAGTTGTTGGTTGGATTATAGACGTTTACAACAAAGCCGCTAAAGTCTTTAATTGGGAACAAATCAAAATGCGCGGTCGGGAAGCTGCCGACGCAAGTTGGGCGGCGGATCATCCCGAGGAAAATCCCGTGGACGCAGACGCAGGCGTTAAACAAGGTAACGCAGGTGCCGGTACAGAAAAAGCGGATCCAATTTCAAAAGGAATTAACGGTATCGGCGGTAATGCTGACAAATCCGACCGTATCAAGAATATAAACATTACCATTGACAAACTGATTGACACTTTCAACATTCAGACAACCACCATGCAAGAAAGCAGCGAACGTATTAAAACGATGGTTGCAGAGGCATTGCTTTCGGCTGTTAATGATGTAAACCTTGCCATGTAATGAAGAACTACAATTTGCAAATAGGATATGCCGCTTTTATCGCTGCAAGTGTAGCGACGCAGGTTGTGCGCCCGCAACTGTATAAGTTCAAGCCTTTACAACAGGCAGATCCGACCGACTACAAACTAAACGAGCAATACGAGCATATACCATCAGCCGCGCCCTCCGGCGAAAACACCATATCGCTTGCCGAGGAAAAGTGGAACGGCTCCGATGATTATTGGTTGGGGCGCAATGTGCTTACTGATTTGGTTCTTCGTGTGCCGGACAAAGGTGTGCTTACCATTCCCGATGTTACTATCAATGTGTCGAAACAAAAGGAGATAGTAAAAACTGCCATTGTAGGGCGTGCCGGTACTATCAAAGAATATATTACCGATGGAGACTACCAAATAGAAATGAGTATTGGGGTCGTGGCTGTAGATGAGAACAACGAAATTATAGACCAATACCCCGAGAAAGCCATGAGTACGTTACGCGAGGTGTTCGAGGAAGACCAGACAATCGAGGCAAGCAGCACCTTTTTGGACATGTTCGGCATTAACAAGATTGTCATTACTGGCTTTTCTGCAAAACAGATGACTTACGCCAACAGGCAAGTCGTTGAGGTCTCGGCATTGTCTGACGATGATTATATAATCCAATCCACAGACTATTAAACGGTATTTGAATTATGCTTAAACTGTGTGCAAAAGTTGAAATAAAAGGATCCAAAACGTGGACGTTTGAGAAAATATCCTCGTGCGAGATTGTGCGAGATATGGACGCACTCACGACCACGTGCACGCTCATATTGCCTCGCAAAATAAAATGGCAGGGGGAAGCGTCAAATCCTATTAAGCGCGGTGACGAAATAACCGTGTGGCTTGGTTACGATGACGATTTACAGTTGGCATTTAAGGGGTATGTATTACAAAAGGGCTTTAAGGCTCCTATCGAGATTAAATGCGAAGATGAAATGTTTGTGTTGAAGCAAACACCGGCTGTCAAAAAAACATACAAGAGTGTTACGCTTGAAAGCCTGTTGAAAGACCAAAACATAAACTACACAATAAAGGTACTTGGTGAGCAAAATGTCGGGCAGTACCGCGTGAATGTGGATAATGTAGCGGAGCTATTGGCGCACCTTAAAGAAAACAGCATAAAGACGTTTTTCCGCTTGGAGGACGAAAAGCCGGTTTTATACTGTGGTGTTATGTTCGACCACAACACCGGCATACGGCAGGTATTTGAAACCGGCATAAATATCATATCAGATGACAGCCTCGACGAACAAAACTCCGAGGACGTAAAGATAAAGTTAAAGGTTGTCAGTTTACAGCCGGATAACAAGAAAATCAAAGTAGAGGTTGGCGACAATGACGGCGAACGCCGCACGCTCCATTGCTACGGCAAAAGTGAATCAGAGGCAAAGGCATGGGGAAAACAGGAACTGGAGCGGCTGAAACGTGACGGTCTGACAGGATCCTTTACTACATTCGGGCATTTGCTACTTGACCGGCTCGACATAATCGGCATAAAGATAGATGGTGAGCGAAAGGGTAAATACCAAGTGCAGAAAAATACTATAACATTCGGGTCGGGCGGTTTCCGCCAAGACATAACATTAGGAGCAAGGGCGGCAGAATGAATATAGCAGAAGCCATAAGGCAAATAGTTTTAGGTGGTGATTTGGAACTGTATCTCAAAGTTTGCACCGTGGACGATGTGGACGAGGACGCACGCACCATCGAATGTACCCCTATCGACGAGGGGGCACCGCTTACAGGCGTTAATCTGCAAGCAAATCAAAACGGCGAGAATGGCATTGTTTTGTTCCCTGCAAAAGATTCGTATGTTATAGTCGGCTTTCTCAATCCATCGGTTGCGTGCGTAGTACTGACAACGGAAATTACCAAAGCGATTGAGATCGGAAGAGCACACGTCTGAACTC
>NZ_CALCYR010000121.1 GCF_937906425.1 uncultured Methanobrevibacter sp.
GCATCCAATTCCTGATGATTTCGAGTTTGCTCCCACTGATAGTGCCAAGAGTAAACTCGTAATCATCAGGAATTGGATGCTGCTTATTTACAAGAATTATCTGCCAGTCATCACTTGAAAATGTAGCTTCACCATCCCCGGAAGTTTCTAAACTATCAGCATTAGTAATATCACCTAAGACTTCTGTCTCTTCTGCATTGGAGTCAGCAATGCTCTCTGCAATTGTTGACTCATCTGCAGCATTTTCAATATCCGAAAGTGAAACCTGATTGTCCGAATTAAGATGTTCCGCCTCAGCTACATCGGGATTTGCACCCTCCAACGCCTCCTGAAGAACGGTTTTGTCCACATCTACATTTAAAGCAAGTTCCGCACTGGACTCGCCTACTTCTGTTTCAGATAAAGCAGACACTTCCTCAGTCACACTTCTATCCTCAAGGTAAAGATCCGATGCAAAGCTAATATTTAACGCCATGTTGGGATAAGAGAAACTACTACTGAAAACATAGAATAAAATAATACATGCCAGACATGTAAATCTCTTTACATTTCGATAAAAATAAAACAAAACTTTATATTTAATTAATATTTAATATATATTAATTATATTATTTTAATATTTAAATAATTTTTTTTCTACTTGAAGAAATTAAATTATTGTCTTTATCATTAAAAACAATTCTATTCATATTTTTAGCACTCATATCTACATCATTTGCACTGTCTTCTAAATTAATATTATTATTATCATCATCTTCTTCCTCCTCTTCTTCATCTTCGTCTTCATCATTAAAAAACGTCGACTCAACTTTTTCCAAAACATCTACTAATTGTTCATAAAAGAGTGTACTGCCTGCTTCATCAAAGATAAATATTCTAGACTCTCTATCAAAGTAATCATTCTTTAAAAATTGTAATTTATATACCAATTTTTTATTTTCTTCTTTTGCTTCTATATTACAAAGTTTACTTATATCAAATTTTTTTGAGACTCTTCTTTTTTTTTCGTCGTTCTTATCGACGATGATATCTTTTAATATATATAAGAAATTCTCATCGATGAAAATTATTTTTTTTGATTTGGTAAATTTTTTGAATAAAATAAAGTTGGAGGATTGCTCATAACATTCGATTGCTTTTTTGCGAGTTATGTCAACATCTTCCCCGTCTAATAAAGTAAAATGACAAAAAGATATTTTATCATCTATTGTTTTATTATTATCTTCTTCTTGTTTTTCATTATTATTTTGCTCGTTTATATATTCTTTAGATGTTATTTCGTTTTTTTTTACTTCTATTATTTCTTCGACATTTATATTTTTTTCTTCGTCTTTTTTTTCTTCGTCCTTTTTTTCTTCGTCCTTTTTTTCTTCTTCGTTTTCGACTTCTTCTTCTTCATTATATTCCGGGTCATTCTCTAGTGAATCATTATAATAATTTCTTACGTGAGTAATCTTTATTTCCTCGGCTATTGATGATTTCTCTTCTTTTTTTGGGGCTTGAAATAATATCTATATTAGTTATTATTATTTTAAATATTTAAATTACTTTAATGATTTAAACTACAATTTTTTAAGGAATCCTCTTGTAGGTTCATAAACAAGTCCTTTTGCAATGATTTGTTTTAAAAGAGTGTCTACTTTTTCATTAGTCATATCGTATTTTTCTTTCATGTTCTCTTTAATGGTGTCAACTGGAGCCTGTTGGAATTCCTCTTCGAGATGACCGATTTCGTCCATAATCTTATTGATTCTGTCCCTGTCTGAGGTTGGAGTTCCTCCTTCAACCCTTGCAATGTCTATTTTGCCTGTGTCAGGGTCCATTCCAATTTGTTCCAAGGTTTTTCTTTGTAGGGTAATCGCCCTTTGAGCATCTTCGGCATCAACCTTGTCCTTAAGTTGAAGTTTAGCGCTTGCTTCAGCTAAACGAATAATAGCTTCCAATTGTCTTGCAGTAATAGGAACTGGAGTGTCATCATCCACCCCTCCACTTCTTACGGAAACATAGAAGTCTTCCAAGACCTTATTTGCCTCATTGGTTAAGACAGGATTAATGTTTTTACGTGCATAAGCAATATACTTTCTAAGCAAGTCCGGTTCAATCTCATAATTCACACTTTCTGACTGGTGTATCTTGAGAATGTGTTGAGCCAATTTTCTATCGTTTTCAACATTAGGCTTATCCTCAATTACAAACATAAGGTCGAAACGAGAAATAATCGGTGAAGGCAGGTCAATTTGGTCTGCCACTGTCTTATATCTGTCAAATCTACCGAATTTAGGGTTTGCAGCTGCAAGAACTGAACATCTTGTATTCAATGTTGCCATGATTCCTGCCTTTGCAATACTTACGGTCTGTTGTTCCAGTGCTTCGTGAAGGGCTGAACGGTCTTCTGGACGCATTTTGTCCAATTCGTCAACACATACGTTTCCCTGATCCCCAAGTACTAATGCACCTGCTTCAAGAGACCATCCTCCGAGTTCGTCTCTAACTGCGGCTGCAGTCAATCCGGCTCCGGATGTACCCTTACCACTTGTATAAACGCTTCTAGGAGCAAGCTTGGACACATACTTAAGAATCTGGGACTTACCTATACCAGGGTCTCCAACAATCAATATGTGAATGTCTCCCCTTAAACGGGTTTGGTCTTCAAGCAACTTTACACTTCCACCAAAGAGTTGCAATGCAATGGCTTCCTTAACTTCACGGTATCCTCTAATTGATGGTGCAGTTGAATTGATGATTTTATCGTGAATGTGAGGGTCCTTTGAAAGTTCAATGATTTTTGCCTCATCCTCTTCACTTAACTTCAATTCCTCAAATTCCTGAAAAAGAGGTTCAATGTGATTGACATAAATGAAATTTTTGAATTTTCCGCTTTTTTCTTCTCTGAATGTTTTCAAAGTACCTGTGATTCTAACCTTGTCTCCAGGGTTTAAATCGTCCACCAAGTCATCCTCCAAAATCAGGAGCATCTGTTTTGGTTCAGTACCTCCTGAAAGGTTTTCCAAAGGTTCCTGCATTCTTGCTTCTTGTGTGTCAATGTATGTTGATTCTTCCGGAAGCAATCTGAATGACCTTCCATTACAGGTAGGACAAAGGGAAGGGTCTGCTATGCGGGTTGAGGAGTTCTGCTCCACATCAATAATTCTTGAACAGCCTCTACATTCAAATTTTGCAACTTCAATTCTTGGACGGATTTCATTCAATTTCCTTACGATTCCATCTGCTGATACGAAGTTACCAATGTATTTACTTAATAAATCGCTTAATGGAACATTGTTTGTAAGGTTTTCAAATCTGATGTTTAAATTAGCATTCTGCATTAATGGATCTATGTTTTTGATAGCCTCTTGTGCAGATGTAATAATATCTTCAGGTTTTAGAATTAATGTATCTGCCAAGTCTGGATCAAACATTTCTAAATCGTTATAATCGATAACAAGTGACCTTTCATCAGGATATTTTTCCAGTACTTCAAATACGTCATCCTTATAAATTGTTGAAAGAAATTCTTCAAATTTTGCAGTATATTTGTTTTTGTTAGTGGAACTCATTGTATAATATTTTGTTACTTACTCTTATAAAAATTTAATCGATGTTTGATTTGAATATAATAATTAAGTTGAAATTTTGTTTTAATCTCGTAAGAATATTGCTTTAAAACTGTAATTTTTGCTTGTTTTTTTCATGATTTTTTACTAATTTTTTAAATTTGTTTAATTTAGGAGTAAAATTTAATTATTTTGTAAAAATTCAATATTTTAGTAATTTTTTTGATTTTTATTTTTAGGGGGATTGTTTTTAGTGGGTTTTGATTTTTATTTTTAGAGGGATTGTTTTTAGGGGGTTTTATTTTTTTAGTTGTTTTTTTTGATTTCTGAACTTATGGGATTTTTCATTCCCTCTATTTTCAGACAATTTCCATATGTAAATTTTATATAGTTGGATAATTTAAAATATAAATGTATAAAAATTTTTTGTTTTTTAAAAAATCAATTTTTATTTTAATTTTTATTAATATTTTTGGTGAATTTATGAGAAAATCAAGGCTGAATCTATTTAAATCAACTTCAATGCTCATATCTGTTTTAGGTGTTATAATGATTATAGCAACTGTTGCAGCTGTGGCTTATGTTGGTTTTAGTTTGGTTTCATCTAGTTTAACTGGTGGGATTTCTTCTGGAACTCAATATGATGAATTGGCAAGTTTAAGATCAAATTGCTCCAATTTGGAAGCTCAATTTAATGACACAGGTAATAAGATTTATGCAATGGATAATATTACCTTGGAAAGAGAATTTGTTAATGCTGAAGTTGAGCTGGTAAGAGTTCAGAATGATTTGGACAGTGTGGAAAGTGCATTGTCTTCGGGAAAATCTGCCTCTGAAGTGGATAATAGATTGAAACAATCAAAAGAAGATTTAAAAATAGCTCAAGAGGCTTATAATAGTTTGACAATTAGATAATTATTTTAATTATTTAATTCTTTTTTTATTTTTAATTTTTGAGAAATAGAACTTTTTTTATTTAATTTTACTTTAGGGTGTTCGCCAAAACCTATTTTTTGAAAAATTTTTAATTTTTTTCTTTTTTTAAAATGCTTTATTTTTAATATTTTTAATTATTTTTTCCTATTTTTGTGTTTTGGTTTTTTAAAATTTTTAGTTTTTAATTATTTTATCGTATTGGTTTATATTTTTAATTTAGACTTCATTTAACTATGAAAACATTTATATACTAGTTAAAACATAGTATTATTATGTATTAAGTGTTATGGGGTTGTTATTTATGGTAAAAAATAATAATTATGAGAATCAAAGCAAATTAGGTATTGTCACATTAGATTCAGCGGTTCCGAAGAATCATATTGCTCGTTATGTTGTAAAATTCATTGACGAATGTTACGATTTTTTGCAGATTCCTAAGAAAAATAAAAAATCAAAAAAAGGTGGAAGACCGGCTTTTTCACAAAAAGAAATGTTCAAACTTCTTATTTATGCAAAAATCGAACATATTGAAAGCGCAAAGTACATTGCAGATATGGCACGCTACCATGACATTTATAAATATGTTTGCAACGATATTAAACCTTCTGAACGATCTATTCAGCGTTTTCGGAGGGAAAATGGGAAGAATTTTGAAGCTTTGCTCAAAATGACACTAAAAAAAGCCTCAGATGCAGGATTCACTGAATTTAATCACGTTGCCATTGACGGAACAATCAAAAAAGCCCACAATTCCAACAACAATGTCATAACAAAAAAAGAAACACAGATATTGATTGATTACTTCAACGGAATGCCTACAAGCTCTGAAACTCTTGAAAAACTCCATAAACCTGCCCAAAGAATCCTGGAATATGAAAAATTATCTGATGATGATAAATTAGAGCTTTTATATGATATTTCAACCCAATTTACACTCACTGGACAGAATACAATACCAGTAAACGATATAGAAGCTCGTTTTATGAAAAGTAAGAAAGGAAATCAAATGGTTGCTTATAATATCCAATCTGCAGTCGATTACGATACAAAATTAATTTGCGCAATAAACGTCTCACAAAGACCGACAGACCATTATGAGCTTCCGGAAATCGCAGAAAAAGCAATAAACAATATAGGTAAAGTCCCACAGACAATGAGTGCAGATACAATTTATTTAAATGAAATAAGCTTATCATTTTTTGCAAATAACAATATTAACGGACTTATACCTACTAGAAAGCAATCTAAGGAAAGAATAGGTCGTTTAAATGAAAACCCATATCACAAGGATCATTTTGCTTATCTTTTTGAACAGGACGCATTCCTCTGTCCTGAAGGTCAGATGCTGACTTTTTTCAATGATTACGTTGAAAAAAATGATGATCCGAACAAACCAGATAAAATAAAACGTCTTTACAGCAATTATGGTGCATGCAAGGCTTGCAAAGCGAAAAATAAGTGCATTTCAGACTCCCAGTACCACCGGACAATCACCGAATACGGGTCCGAAATGAAGAAAGGAATGCAATTAAAAATGGAAAACGATGCAAATAAAGAGGAATATAGTAAAAGGTCAAGTGTTGAAGGTCCTTTTGGAGTTTTCAAGGAACAATTCCAAATAGAAAAGGAAGTAGTCATTGGAGTGAGGAAAACAGAGGAAAGAATAAACTTAGATGCTGTTGCATATAATTTAATAAGATTATACAACTTAGAAAATGAAAAAGAAAACAGTGAAAAAGATTTAATAGATTTTTGTGAAAAAGAATCCGTTAAAAACGAATTACAGCTTAAAGTAACAGTTTTCTAAATCCAAAAATTAAAAAATAAGTTTTGGCGGACACCCTTTAAAAAAGAAAAAAAGAAAAAATAACTAAAATAAAATAAATAAAATAAATAAAATAAATAAAATAAAATTTTAATAAAAGAAAAGAAAAACAAGAAAAATAGTTAAATTAAATAAAATTAAACCCATAAAAAAACAATCAATTAATATTCTCCACTAGAACATCTTTGGAATTTCATTTGCCTTTTAATTTCTTCTTCTCTCTTTTTAGAAACAGGTTTTCCAACAAGTTCCATAAAATCAGAAAGTTTAGACTGTTTTGTTGATTTATCATTACAAAAATCTTTCGAATTATTTTCATCTGAATCTAAATTAGAATCTAAATCTAAATTAAAACCAGAACCTAAATCAGAATTAGAATCTGATTCTAAATTAGAATTTAAATCATCACTTTCCAAATCATCATTATTTTTATCAATGTCATGACTTTTCATTTCATTTAAATTCTTATTTTCATATTCTAACTCATTAGAATTAAAATTACCCACCTTAGACAAGTTAGACCTTAGATAAGAATACTTAACAACCAAAGCATCATAAAACCATCTCATTGCAAAGATGTCTGAAGAGGACAAAGAAATGGTTCTTTTTGAATATGAATTCCTTGAATATACAATATCTATAGAAGAAGCTATTGAAGAGCTTTTTGACCTATTTAACTTTAAATCAACTATTTCAGAATAATAGATCTTTTCAGAACTAATGAACTTGCGCTTAAGCAGGGATTTCTTTTTCAAAAGAATAAAATCATCTTCAAGTGAGGTTTCGGAAATAATGTTTGATGCCATTGAATGATTTGATTGGGAACTTAAATTATGTGAAACTGCAAAATTCATTGCATATCTTTGATTTTGATTTAAATTCTGATTTAAATTCTGATTTAAATTCTGATTTAAATTCTGATTTAAATTTTTATTTAAATTCTGATTTAAATTCTGATTTAAATTTTGATTTTGATTTTTATTTTGATTTTTATTTTGATTTTTATTTAAATCAGAATCGCTTTTAGAAGTTTCAAAATCCTTTGAATCATTAAATTCAGACATCTATCTCCCCTTCCTTAAAGTAAAGTATCAGCAAATAAATCAGCATTGAAATAAAATATGCGAAAATATCCATATAATCAAAGATTGCTCCCTGCTTGATAAAAATGGCTATGTATTCCCAAAAGAATGCTGCCAAGGCAGTAATCAAAATGATAATCCATAAATTTTTAATTTTTATGGGATAAATAATATTCAATAAACTAAATAAAACAACAATTGCAAGCAAATCACTGAAATAAAATTGAAAGAATGAATTAAATGAATGTAAATAAAATTTGTTCAAAGCATAAAGACTTAAAAAAACAATCAATAATGCAAAATTAAATATTCTAAAGTCCTTTGTATTCCTTTCAAATTGAAATTTATTTAAAATCATTTAAATTACCAATAAAGTATCAGATATGGAATTATTAAAACTTATTCAAAAGTCAAAATAAAAATAATTATCAATAAGATAATTACCATCCCTAAAATTACTATACCATAACTGTCAAACAAATTATCCAAGGAGTCCTTAGAACCTCTGGAAGATGAAGAATAAGTTCTTGAATCACTATATGATCCATCATCGATTACTTCCTCTACACCCTTTACATCATAATCCTCAATATCAATTACCTCTTCATCCATATTATAACCTCAAAAATTCAATTGAAAAAATTGATTAAAATTAAAAATTTATATAAATAAAATCAAATAATTAAAAAATTTACTGAATGAATTAAATTAAAAAATTTACTGAATGAATTAATTTAAATTAAAAATTTAATTAGAATTTTTTCTTATAAATATTATTTTACTCATCAATAATAAAATTATTTAGATAATTTTAAAAGTAATTAACTATTAAACCTATTAATAATAAATTATACATTATACTAAAATAAATTTTTATTATTTATTAATCAGATTTTAAATTTAATAAAAACTTATTTGAATTAAAAAAAGTTTTAGGTGATTATATGAATATGTTCTGCCCAAAATGTGGTGCAAAACTTGTCGATGCTCAAGCTAGATTCTGCAGCAGATGCGGAGCAAAGATTGGAGAGAAAAAGGAAATAAATCCTGAGGATTTGCCTGAAGAGAGAATCGATTTAAGGGAAGGCATGACCAAAAACAATAAAGGAATGTTTAAATACACAAAATGGGGAAAACGAAAGAAAAAACCAATAAATTGGGATATGGAAAAATAAAAATAAAAAATCAAATTAATAAAGAATGATAACCTGAAAAAATAAGCTGAAAAATTTAATAATGAGTATTGGAGAAACAAAAATGAGATCTAAAGAGGAAATAAAGGAAAAAATCGAAAATTTGGATGATAAGATTGCAGGAATAAAAGCTGAAAATCCGGAAAACTTAACAAATGAATTAAAAGTTATTCTTGCAGGTTCTGAATTACAATCAATCATATTGGCAAGCTCACTCGAAAACACAGAAGAGCAAACAAGATTTTTACTTGAAAAATTCCAAGAAAGAGCTGAAGAATTAAATTTAAACTATGAAAACGCTTCCTTAAAAAATGATATTGAAACTAAAAATAAAATCCATGCAATGATTTGGACCAATGACATTAGAATGGACAGTCTAAAATGGATTCTTGAGGAAGAGGACATTGGAATTTAAATTCAATAAGTCAAAATAGATTTAAAGTACTAAAAATCAATTAGGAAGTTCATAAAAAAATTAAAAGAACAAAAAACTACTAAAAATCAATTAATTCCTAAAATAAGAAATTTAAAAATACTGAAAAGTAGTAAAAATCAATTTAAGAGTTTTTATAATGAAAAAGTGTATTCCCCTATTTATTATAATCTTAATCCTGGTATGCCCATTATTTGCAAGTGAAGTTCATGCAAGCACAGTCTTTTTGACTTCAGACAATGTTTTGGGACAAAGCGAAGATTTTGAAATGTTAAATGACATCAAGTCAATTATCGAATCAAAATCAGATGGAACAGTTACGGTTATAGTGGATAGCAGTGCATCAAACCCTGGAGAAGGCACAAGGGCAATGGAAGCAGACTGTGACCTGGCAGTTACAGTAGCTTATGCCTGTGCCGGAAATCTGCTTGACTTGGCAGAATATTCAACAAAAGTGAATAAGAAAATTGTCTTTGTAAATGCAGGATCCCTTGATTTGACAAGCTTAAACTTCTTGAGAAGATCCTACGATGACAATTGGTCAAGCTACACCTTTGCAGCAATCCAGCAGCCATCCACATTCCTCTCTGATGCAGGAATAACTTTAATACAACCTGGACAAACCTATCCAGACCAGACAGAAAATGGAAATCTTGACTACAGCAGTTCTGTAATTAATGAATACATTGCAGATATTGTGCTAAGCCAACTAAATAGCGAAAGCAGCGAAAGACAATTAGATTCAAGTCTTATTGTCAGCCATCAAATGAATCCAAAGTATCTTGCTGAAGATTCTGCAAAAATCGTATCAAGCCATGGAGGAGAACTGGAGGAATCCTACGGCTCCTACACAACACAACAATTATTGTATATGAGCGCTTCATATTTGGCAGGATATAGTCTAAAGGTTCCAACATCCTATCAGGCTCCAGACAATCCGGAAACAAGTTCAATGTTTACAAAAGGTTCATACTCCTTTAATGAATGGTGTGAAATAGCAGACATTGTTGTAGATTATATGAACCAATATGGAAAGGCACCTAATTCAATAGAGTATAATGGAGCCACAATAGGCTATGAGGATTTGGTTTATAACTTTGCACTTCTAACAGAGGATGATGTGGATGCAAGCCACATGAACTTCCCGCAAAAGTCAGAATTCCACAGTTTCCACGACAATTTCCTAATGAGCATATTGCCTATTGGAATCATTGTCATCATAATCCTTGCAATAGTTTTCATAATAAGAAAAGTGATTAAATCAAGAAGACAGCGCAAAATGAGAAATAGAAGAGCTAGAAAGTTCCGAAATAATGTCAATATGGATTATTATGAAGACTATAATTATAGGTCAAATAAGCCAAAAAGATTAAACAGACAAAATCAGAGACGTCGAAGAAGATAATTATTGAATTAAATTAAAACAATTAAAATTAATCATAAAAAACAAAATAAGGATAAAAAAAATTAAAAAAATAATAATAAAGTTTAGAAAAAATTATTAATTTAAAAATTTATTAAAATAAAGAACAAATTAATAATAACTTAAAAAAAATA
>NZ_CALCYR010000122.1 GCF_937906425.1 uncultured Methanobrevibacter sp.
TAGAATAAAAATAAAACTCTTAAAAAGACTTAAACCTAAAATAGAATAAAAATAAAACTCTTAAAAAGACTTAAACCTAAAATAGAATAAAAATAATGGGATTTAAATGGCTAAAGTAATTTTATTGAATGGCAGTCCAAGAAAAGACAGCAATACCCTCATAGCATTAAAAGAATGTGCAGATGCTATTGAAAAAGAGGGTGTTGAGACTGAAATCATCTCGCTTAGAGGCAAAAAAATAGAATCATGCATTGCATGTCTTAAGTGTAGGGAAATTGGAAATTGCGTATTAAATGACGGATTGGATGAAATTATAATCAAAATACGAGAAGCTGACGGTTTCATTCCTGCAGCCCCAGTTTACTTTGGAACTGCACGTGGAGATATAATGTCTGCATTACAAAGAATAGGAAAGGTTTCAAGAGACAATGACAAATTCCTGAACTGGATGGTTGGCGGTCCAATTACCGTTGGAAGACGTGGAGGACAAACATTAACATTACAGGAAATGACCATGTTTTTCCCAATCAATGGAATGATTGTGCCTGGATCCAAATATTGGAACATGGTTGTTGCAGCAGAAGAAGGCACTGCATTGGAAGACAAGGAAGGAATTGAAACAGTTCGACTCTTTGGAGAAAATGTGGGAAAACTAATCAATAAGATTAAAGAATAAATTTAAAATTATTTTAATAATTAAAAACCTAAACATTAAAACTTACAAAATAATTTCAAAAACCACCAAGAGTGTGAAAAATGAAGATGATTAAAAATACATTAGGATTTAATGTTGAAAATTCTAAGTATTATCTAAAACTAATAATTGAGGCAATACTCATAGGATTATTCTCAGGCCTTGTTGTTTCATTGTACCGCCTAGGGCTTGAAAATAGTGAAAACATTCTATTTTCCACAATAGAATACATTCATGGCGATTTCTATTTAACCATCCTATGGTTTATCATACTTGCAATTATGGGACTGATTACGGCTATCCTGGTTAAATGGAATCCAGACATAGCGGGAAGTGGAATCCCCCATGTTATGGGAGAAGTTAAAGGCTACTTTGACATCAATTGGCTAAAGACACTGATAGCCAAATTTATTGCAGGTACCCTTACAGCTCTTGGAGGTCTTTCCCTTGGAAGAGAAGGCCCATCAGTACAATTGGGAGCAATGGCTGCAAAAGGAGTTTCAAAATACCTTCCAAATACTAAAACAGATGAAAAACGTCTTTTGATATGTGGAAGTGGTGCAGGATTGGCTGCAACCTTTAGTTCCCCACTTGCAGGATTTATTTTCACCTTGGAAGAAATTAACAAAGGATTCGATAGGTCAATTATCCTTGTAGGACTTGTTTCAGCACTCATTGCAGATGTGGTTTCAAAAATTTTCTTTGGGCAAAATCCTATTTTCCCATTTACCACAACAAACATTCCATTGAACTACTATTGGTTACTGATTATCATGGGAGTTCTGATTGGAATTTTAGGATATATCTACAATACAGGAATGATTTTGGCTTCAGACTTATGGAAAAAACTGGAAAATGTGCCAATCGAAATAAGGTTTATTGCCGTCTTTATTGTGACTGGAATAGTTGGATTATTCCTTCCCGAAGTTTTAGGCGGAGGATATTCAATGATGGCACTTATTGAATTAAGTCTCCCTCCATTATCAGTTTTAATTGTTCTTTTAATTGGAAAATACTTACTTTTAATATTTTGTTTCGGTTCAGGAGCTCCTGGAGGAATCTTTTATCCTGTACTTGTTATAGGAGCATACATTGGTGCAATATTCTCTGCAATAGTCGTGCCAATCTTCGGTCTTGACCCATTGGTTTCCTACAAGTTTATCATGATAGCAATGGCTGCAATGTTTGCAAGTTCAGTAAGAACCCCAATTACTGCAATCGTATTGATTTCAGAGCTTACAGGATCTACAAACTCCCTTGTTGCAATAATCATAGTTACAGTTATTGCATATATCATTCCAACAATACTCGGAAATGCTCCAATTTATGAAACACTGCTTAAAAGGCTTTTAAAAACAAAAGAGGAAATGGAATTTGACAAGACAAAAAGCGTTTTAGAGGAATATGTTGTCCCTATCGATTGTGCCTTAATCGGAGAGAAAATCTGGGACTTGCCACTTCCTAAATCAGCAATGGTTGTTTCTGTTGTAAGAACTGGAGACACCTTGATTCCTGATGAAAATCTAAGACTAAAATACGCTGATGAATTGTTTATAATTATGAATCAAAGCACTTATTCAAAGGACAATAAGGAAATTGAATCCTTAATTTATAACAATTGGATTAAAGAGGAATAAATAATCCCATTTTAAAAAAATAAGATAAAATTAATTATAAAATTAAATAAAAATCATATATTTTAATTTTTTAAAATCTTTAAAAATAATAAAAAACAATTAAATAATTTTTTAAAAAATACTAATAACTTGTTTAAATATGAAAAAAACTATTTTAAGGTGAAAAAATGAGAATTGCAGTTGCTTCATCCAATGGAGAGGAAGTGGATTTACACTTTGGAAAGGCAAGTTCATTATACATTTATGAATTTGATGAGAAAAGTGAAGAATTGAAATTTGTCGAACAGAGAACTGTGGAAATTAATGAAGAGAAAAAACACCAAAATCCAAAAATAATCAAGACAATCAGTGATTGCAAAGTAGCTATCTGTGCACAATTTGGTTTTAAAGCTCAAATTTTTGCAGAAGACGCTGGAATAAAACTAATTTTAGGAGAAGGAACTGTAGAAGAATCCTTAAACAAATATGTTGATCATGTTAAATTCATGAACAATATTAAAATATGATTTTAGAGTAAAAAACAATCTAAAATCTATTTTAAGTAAAAAAATCAATAAAAAAAATCCAAATATGTAAAAAAAAGTAAAAAAAAACAATCTAAAATCTATTTTAAGTAAAAAAATCAAATAAAAAAAATTCCAAATATGTAAAAAAAGTTAATTTAAATTAAAAATTAACAAAAAAATTCCAAATATGTAAAAAAAGTAAAAAAGTTAATTTTAATTAAAAATTAACAAAAAATAAATTAAAAAAGTTTAAATAAACTCAAATAAACATTAATGATTGAATTTAAAAACAGTCACAGCCTTGAAGGGCTACAGGAATATATTCCTTAAACTCATTCTTTTCAATTTCATCAGTATTTTCAATCAAATATTTGCTTGTTAATTTATTGTTTTTAGAAAGTTCCAATTGACTTTCAATATAACCTTCTTCCTTAATCAATTTAACAAGTCTTTTTCCATAAGTCAAATTAGAATCAACAATCCTCCTTCTCATGGAATTCAATATGCTTTGATTTCCAATACCTAAAGTCTTACACATCACATCCATCTCATCCAAAATGCTTAATCCCCAATGCTCAAGACTTATTTCTTCACCATCCTTAAGAAGTCTCATATCCGGGTCATAGGCAGATTCAGCAGTCCTTTCCTCATTGTAAATTGCATCCTCCTGCCAGTTTTCATAATCTGACTCTTCTGCAATCAACAAATAGATAATAAATAAATGCAGGAAATCCATATCCTTCTTGATTAAACCACATTTATAGAATGGATTAATGTCCAATGTCCTTATTTCAATATACTGAATTCCATCATCATTCAAGGAATTCAAAAGCTCTTGAGGATTTTTAGGTTTTAATCTAATCTGAGTGTAGAGTTCCTTTGCCTGAGACAGTTTACCTTCCTCAATAAAGGAATTAACAGAGTTTGTAAATCCTTTTACAGAACTGTAATCAGGATACAAATGCTCCAGATTCTTATATCCGCAGGAAGCGTTTCTAAATGAAAGACCTCTTTCACTATAGAAACTTCCCTTATTGTCACTTTTTTCCATCAAATCAGTGCATTCTGGAGTGAAAGTCTCATGGGCAGCTACAGAACATCCAGTAAGATAGATTATAAGCCATACATAACGAATGTAATTTCTAGTGATTTTTAAGTATAGATTGTTCTTGAATTCCTTATAGGAAATAGGATTATCTTCCAAAGAATCATTTAAAATAATATTTTCATATAATTTTTCAATCATTTCCTCCTTAAATGAAAAATTGAAATGAATTCCTGAAATCAATTGCTTTCTAAGACCATATTTTTTAGCCAAACCTCTCCTGTATGCCATAGACTCTTCAGCCAATTCCCTGCCCTTATACTTTGCTATTGGAATCTTACTTGATTCTGGAAGAATGCAAGGCAATGACTGGAACCACAGGTACTCATCATCAGGCAATGATCCATTCACCAAATCAGCCATGAATGAGAAAAAGCTGAATGCCTCATCAATTGTATCAAATGCAGGAGTTATTATCTCTATTTGGCTTTCGGAAAAGTCTGTTGTAATATACGGGTTGGACAATTTATTTCCAAATATTTCAGGATGTGGTCTAAGAGACAAGTTTCCTTCCTTATCCACCCTTAAACCTTCCCATTCTATACCATATGATCCTCTTTCCAAATCATCTACACTTAAATATTTATGCAACTGAGATAAATTGAATATTTTATCCATTTTATCACACCTATAAAATCCTATATAAATTATCTTAATTCATAAAAATACTTAAAAATTACATTAAAAGTACAACACACATAAAAATACTTAAAAATTA